>JAYRLF010000478.1:0-2839 GCA_041905385.1 Allosphingosinicella sp. | reverse complement strand
GCGACGGCCAGCCCGAAGGCCTCGCCGACATCTACCGTGCCCCGCTCTAATTCGGTGACAGTGCACTTAATTCATGAGGGCGCCAGCTCGCCGCGCGTCCGACCGGCGCGAACGGCCGCGCCGATCCCGATGACGAGCAGCAGCACCGCGAACATCGCGACATAAGCCAGCGCGAAGCTCCCCAGCAGCAGCGGCATGCCCACCAGCAGCATCGTATCGTTGCCGCCCGGCACCAGGGTCGCGCCCACTCCCATCAGCATGCCCCCGGCCAGCGTCCGGCCCCACAAAGCCGGCGCGCCCCGCTCGAACCGGAAGGCGCCGGCGACGAGCGCGCCGGTCAGCGAGCCGGCGATGAACACCAGCGCCATCAGGCTCCGCCAGACGATCTCCATGCCGCTGGCGGTCGCCAGGTCCATCAGCAAATTGGTGTAGGGCCAGCCGGCCGCGATCACGAGCAAGGTGCCGTTGACCAGCCCGATCAGGCCCATCGCCCGCAGCGGGCTCCAGCCGCCGTCGCCGCCGCCCCGCGTCGCAAGGCCGAGCAGGGCCGCTACGATGAGCGCTCCGGCCGCGATCCAGGCCGGAGCCGCGCCGACCAGCGGCGAGGCGAGGTCGAGCGGCGGCCCTACCACCCCGGCGCGCGCCGCCAGTCCGAAGCCGATGAAGAAGCCCGCGAGCGTCCCGATCCGCGCCGCCTCGCCGGCGCCGAGCCGGGCGATCGTGCCGAACGCGCAGCGGCCATTGATCCAGGCGCCCAGCCCGAACAGCGCCCCGCCGGCGATCGGCGCCAGCATCCCGGTCGTGCCGCGATAATGGCCGAACGAATCCTGCCCCAGCAGCGCCCCCGCCGCCATCACCGCGAGCGCGATCGCGGCGCACAGCAGGAAGGAGAGGAAGCGTTCCGCGCGCCGCTCTTCGACGAGCATATGCGCGGCCGCCACCGCGCAGGTCGAGCCGCGCTGGACGGCATAGCCCGCGATGAAGACGAGCAGAAGGATCAGCCCCGGCACGGGCCGAGACTATCACGGCCGTGCCGGACTGTCCTTCGCCCGGTTCATGAGGCGTTCAAGCGATGGACTACATCTGTAGTCATAAACGGCTGGGAGGAGGTGAAGGTGGGAAATTCGGCTCTGTTCGTCATGTTTCCGATGCTGGCCTTTGCCGCCACCGGCGCGGCCGCCCAACCGGCGTCGGTCGACGCAATCGCCCGCTGCGCCGCCACCCTGGCCGAGCGCGACGAATTCGCCGGCACCGTGGCGATCGCGCGCGGCGGCGAGATCCTCTTCTCCCGATCCTATGACGCCGCCGGCGCGGCGACGCGGCCGGACACGCCGCACAACATCGCCTCGATGGGCAAGATGTTCACCGCGGTCGCGATCGGCCAGCTGGTCGACCGCGGCCGGCTGCGCTTCGACGATCCGGTCGGCCGGCATCTGCCGGACCTGCCGCCTGAGGTCGGCCGGATCACCATCGCCCAATTGCTCAGCCATATGTCCGGCCTCGGCGATTTCTTCCGGATCGAGAATCGCGCCACGATCGAGGCGGCGCGGACCGCGCGCGACCTGCTCGGCATCGCCATCGCCGGCGGCCCCCGATTCGAGCCGGGAACGCGCCGGTCCTATTCCAATTCAGGCTTCGTCCTGCTCGGCGTGGTGATCGAGCAGCTCTCCGGACAGAGCTACGACTTCTATGTCCGCGAGCATGTCCTGGCCCCGGCCGGCATGACCCGGACGAGCCTGGCCCGCCCGGACGAGGCCGCGGTGCCGATGACCCGGCTGGCGATGCGCCCCGGCGAGCCGGCGCCGGACGGCCGCCGGCCGGCGCGCCAGGGCGACCGCCACGCAAGCCCGGCCGGCGGCGCCTTCAGCACGGCCGAGGACATGGTCCGCTTCGCCGCCGCCTTGCTCGCCAACCGGCTGACCCGCCCCGAGACGACCGCGGCGCTGCTGCGCGGCGCCGGCGCGCCGCTGCGCCCCGGTCCCGGCACGGCCGAAAATGGCGGCTATGGCTACGGCTTCAACCTGTGGGAGCCGAACGGCACGCGCTTCGCCGGCCATGGCGGCGGCACCCCGGGCGCGAATGGCGAGCTGTCGTTTAATCCCGACGGCACCGCGGTCGCGGCGCTGTCGCACTACGACCCGCCGAGCGCCTCGCAGGTCACCGCCTTCGCGCGACGGGTCCTGTCCAGCGGCAGCGCGGCGGTGGATCCCGCTTTGTGCGGAACCCTGGCGCCGCCGCCGCCGGGGATGCGGCCAGGTCCGGCCAGGCCGGAGGCGCCGCCTCCGGCAAGACCAGATCAGGAGCTGTAATACATGTCGTACTCGACCGGGCTCGGCGTGGTCTCCCAGCGCAGCTGCTCTTCCCACTTGAGCTCCATGTACGCGTCGATCTGGTCGTCGCTGAACACGTCGCCCTTGGTCAGGAAGGCGCGGTCGTGGTGGAGCGCCAGCAGCGCCTCGCGCAGCGAGCCGCAGACGGTCGGAACCTCGGCCAACTCCTGCGGCGGCAAATCGTAGAGGTTCTTGTCGATCGGGTCGCCCGGATGGATCCGGTTCTGGATGCCGTCCAGGCCGGCCATCAGCAGCGCCGAATAAGCGAGATAGGGGTTGGCCATCGCGTCCGGGAAGCGGAACTCGACCCGCTTCGCCTTCTCGCCCGAGCCATAAGGGATGCGGCAGGAGGCGGAGCGGTTGCGGCTCGAATAAGCGAGCAGGACCGGCGCCTCGAAGCCCGGCACCAGCCGCTTGTAGCTGTTGGTGGTCGGGTTGGTGAACGCGTTCAGCGCCTTGGCAGGCGTGGGGCCGCCGCCGAGGAGGTAGAGCGCCAGTTCGCTCGGGCC
>JAYRLF010000046.1:8468-16300 GCA_041905385.1 Allosphingosinicella sp. | reverse complement strand
CCTCGATCGCCTCGCGCTCGGCCGGACCCGGCACGCGCGCCAACATCGACGAGTTCACCGAGACGACGGCGCGGGCGATCGAGGCGGTCGGCGGCGCCGACAAGGGAAAGGCGATCATCATCCTCAACCCGGCCGAGCCGCCGATGATCATGCGCGACACCATCTTCACTCTGTCGTCGGGCGCCGAGGAGGCGGAGATCGGGGCGGCGGTCGAGGCGATGGTCGCGAAGGTCCAGGATTATGTGCCGGGCTACCGGCTCAAGCAGAAGGTGCAGTTCGAGCGCTTCGGCTCGAACAATCCGGTCTCGATTCCCGGCGTCGGCCAGTTCGAGGGGATCAAGACGTCGGTCTTCCTCGAGATCGAGGGCGCTGCCCATTATCTGCCGGCTTATGCCGGCAATCTCGACATCATGACCTCGGCCGCGCTGAAGACGGCCGAGAAGATCGTCGAGCGGCGGCGGCTCAGGGTGGCGGCATGAGCTTCGATCCCTCCGCCACGCGGATCTACCTGCAGGACGTCACCCTGCGCGACGGCATGCATGCGATCCGCCATCGCTACGGGATCGATCAAGTCCAGAAGATCGCCAGGGCGCTGGACGAGGCCGGGGTCGACGCGATCGAAGTCGCCCATGGCGACGGGCTCAACGGCTCCAGCTTCAACTATGGCTTCGGCGCCGCCACCGACTGGGAATGGATCGAGGCCGCCGCCGAAGCGATCGCGACGGCGCGGCTGACGACCCTGCTGCTGCCGGGCATCGGCACGGTCGAGGACCTGAAGCAGGCGCGCAGGCTCGGCGTCAGCTCGGTGCGGATCGCGACCCACTGCACCGAGGCGGACATCGCCCGGCAGCATATCGGCGCGGCCCGCGATCTCGGCATGGACACGGTCGGCTTCCTGATGATGAGCCACATGGTCGACGCCGAGACGCTCGCCGGCCAGGCGAAGCTGATGGAGAGCTACGGCGCCCAGTGCGTCTATGTGACCGACAGCGGCGGCGCGCTCGACATGGACGGCTGCCGCGAGCGGTTCGAGGCCTATGACCGGGTGCTGAAGCCCGATACCGAGCGCGGCATCCACGCCCATCACAATCTTTCGCTCGGCGTCGCCAATTCGATCGTGTCGGTCCAGGCCGGGGTGATCCGGGTCGACGCCAGCCTCGCCGGCATGGGCGCCGGCGCCGGCAACACGCCGATCGAGGTGTTCGTCGCCGCGATCGACCGCAAGTCGTGGCGGCACGGCGCAGACCTGTTCAAGCTGATGGACGCCGCTGAGACCCTCGTCCGGCCGCTCCAGGACCGGCCGGTCCGGGTCGACCGCGAGACGCTGAGCCTCGGCTATTCCGGCGTCTACTCCTCCTTCCTCCGCCACGCCGAGAAAGCGAGCGAGGATTATGGCGTCGACGTCCGCGAGATCCTGGTCGAGCTCGGCCGACGAAAAATGGTCGGCGGTCAGGAGGATATGATCGTCGACGTCACGCTGGACATCCTCAAGCAGAAGGGTGCCGGACAGTAGGTTTCAAGTTCGCGAAACGGGAGAGAGAGCATGGAACGCAGGAAATTTCTGGGACTGCTCGCGATCGCGCCGGCGGTGGCAGCCTTCCCCAAATTGGCCGAGGCGCGCCGGCCGGACCTGAGCCGGGTGCGCAGCCGCAACGCCAATCCGATCGAGGTCCTTTACAAGACGCCGCACGGCAAGCCGAACGGGCTCGACACGACCCGGGAGGGCATGTGGGTGATGGACCAGGGGCCGGAGAACTGGATCTCGCTGATCAACCCCGCCGACGGCCGCCTGATCCGCGAGTTCCAGCCGAACAATGTCCGTTCGGCGAGCGGGATCTGCGTCGACGACAGCGACAACACGATGTGGATCGGCTCGACCTACAACCGGATGGTCGTCCATACCGATCCCACCAATGGCCGCACGATCGCCGCCTTCCAGACGCCCGGCGCCGGTCTCATCTACCGTGTCCGCGGCGACGCCCAGGGGCACCGCACGCCGCTCCAGCCAGCCTATCCCGAGGCGCCGCGGCCGCCATCGGCGCTGCCCGGCAATGTCTCCCGGCTGCCCAACGGCCAAGTCGCGCTCGACCGGGTCGACGCGCCGCCGGGAACCGGCGCGCACTGCATCCTGCAGAAGGGCGACCTGCTGTGGATCGCGGTGCCGCCGGCGCGGATGGTGTTCGTCGTCAACAAGACCGACTGGGTGGTCGAGGACTATTTCGCCAGCGCCGGCAACCGTCCGCACGACATGAGCTGGACCGATGCGGGCAAGACCCATTTTTGGGCCTCGGATTCGAACCTCAACGCCTTCTTCCTGCAGAATGCGACGACGGGCGAGATCACCGAGCGGATCCAGCTGCCCGACAATTCGCCGGTCATCCACGGCGCCAAGATCCACGACGGACATATGTATTGCTGCGACGATGTTGGCTGGATGTTCCGCTTCAGGCTGTGATTTCCCACAGATTGACAGGGTCGCCTGTCGGCCCTGTGATGTCGACACAGGAGAGGTCGAGATGGCGACGCCCAAGAACGAGTCGGTGCGCAAGGCCTTCAAGCTGCTGCGCGCCTTCCGCGATGCCGACGAATGGCTCACCAGCGCCGAGCTGAGCCGCCGCGCCCGATTGCCGCAGGCCTCGGGCTACCGTTTGATCCAGACGCTCGAGGAGATCGGCGCCGTGATCCGCGGGCCGCGCGGACGCTACCGGCCGGGCATGCTGCTGGTCCATTTGTCGCAGCATGTCGAGATTGCGGAGCTGCTGCGTAGCGTGTCCCATCCGGTCCTGTTCGATCTCGCCTCGCGGCTGTCGCTGACCGTGCACATGGGAATCCTCGAGCATGGCATGGTGACCTACGTCGCCAAGGTCGGCGAATCGGCCGGATTCGCCGTCCACACGAGGGTCGGCGCGCAGCACGAGGCCTATTGCACCGGCCTCGGCAAGGTGCTGCTCTCGGCGCTGCCGCGCGAGGAGCTCAACGAGTTCCTCGGCGAGGGCGAGCTGATCGCGCTCACCGAGCACACCATCACCGACCCGGCCGCGTTCCGGCGCGAGATCGACAAGATCCGCTTCCGCGGCTTCGCGATCGACGATGGCGAGAGCGCGATCGACCTGCGCTGCGTGGCGGTGCCGGTCCACGATCTCAGCGGCAAGACGATCGCCGCCATCTCGGTCTCCGACAATGCCGACCGGATGGACGCGGAGCGTCAGGAGGAGGTGCGGATCGCGCTGCAGTCCGCCGCGACCGCGATCCAGCACAAGCTTTCGCCGGCCCAGGAATCCATCGCGGCCTGACCCGCTCGGGCCTGGCCAGCGGCCTCGTCGCAGCAGCGGCGGGGCCGCTTTCCTTTTGCGGGCAGCCGATCGCGGCAGAAAGTCGTTTCAGAGGCGCAATCTCACCATGTGAGAGGATTTGAGGGGTCCATTTTGACTTCCAGCCCCCTCCGCCGAAGTCTCCCAATCAACCCGCATCAAGAATGGGCGCAACGGAGGGGAGACAGGAAGCAATGGTGAATCTTCTCAAATTGGGCGCTTCGACCACCGCGCTGATCGCAGGCTTGATCGCGACCGGAGCTGGGGCCCAGACGATCGATCAGGCGGCGACGCCGACCCAAGGCGTCGGAACCGCCGCGCCGGGCCAGGAAGAGGCTTCGTCCGCCGAAGCCGACGCGGCCTCGATCGCGCAATCCGACAGCGCGCCGGCCGGCGGCGAAGAGATCGTCGTCACCGGCACCAGCCTGCGCGGCGTCGCGCCGGTCGGATCGAACCTGGTCTCGGTCGGCCGCGAGGCGATCGAGGATACCGGCGCGCAGACGCTGCAGCAGATCCTGAAGACCGTTCCGCAGATCACCGCCGCCGGCAATGCCGGCCAGGGACCGGCCGGCACGTCTTATTATTCGCCGACCATCCACAGCCTTGGCTCGAGCGCGAGCAACTCGACCCTGGTGCTGATCGACGGCCACCGCTTCTCGCTCGGCGGCCAGCCACACCCGCTGTCGGATCCGAACATCATCCCGCCGATCGCGGTCGAACGGGTCGAGGTGCTCGCCGAGGGCGCCTCCTCCATCTACGGCTCCGACGCCGTCGCCGGCGTGATCAACTTCATCACCCGCCGCCGCGTCGAGGGCTTCGAGGTCACCGGCCAGCTCGGCTTCGGCGACGAATATCGCACCCGCAATGCGGGCGTGATCTGGGGCACGAGCTGGGACGCCGGCTCGATCATGCTCGCTTACGCCTATTCGTTCCGAAGCGCGCTCGCGAGTACCGACCGGGACTTCTTCAACCCCGACCACCGGCCTCAGGGCGGCAGCTCATTCCTGAGCTTCAACTGCTCGCCGGCGACGATCCAGCCGGGCGGCTCGGGGCCGATCTACCTGTCGCCGACCTCCGGCACCAACGTGCCCAACACGACCGACAATGCGCCGTGCGACAACCGCTATGCCGACATCCTGCCCGAGGAAGAGCGCAACAATTTCATGGCGCGGGTCGAGCACGAGTTCACGCCGGACGTGAAGGCCGGCGTCGATTTCGTCTACTCGAACCGGCAGAACAGTTCGCGCGCGGCGCGCGGCACCCTGACCGCCACCGCCTTCCGGACCGGCGCGCAGGCCAATCCCTTCTATGTCAATCCGCCGGGCGTGACGCCGGGCACGACCGCGGGCGATCGCCAGACCGTGCGCTGGAGTGCCGACGAGCTGCTCGGGCCCGGCGCCTATAACGACAACAGCTCGATCAACTATTACGTCTCAGGCAATGTCGAATGGCGGGTCGATGAGAATTGGCGCGTCACCGGTCTCGCACTGATCGGGCGCGAGACCCACAATACCGAGAGCAACGGGCAGCTCTGCGGCAGCTGCGCCAATCTCGCCCTCAACGGCACGACCAATTCCGGCGGCAGCCTGACCCAGCCATCCATTCCCGGGACGGGTATCATCATCACCAATCTGCCGCTGACGGCGGCCAACGCGCTCGACGTTTGGAATCCGGCCGCGACCAACCGGACCTCGGCGGCGGTGCTGGCGCGGCTGACCGACTCGCTCAACGTCGCCAATTACTACCACTCGATCACCCAGGGTCGGCTGGGCATCGACGGCACTTTGTTCGAGCTGCCCGGCGGCGACGTCCGGGTCGCGGCCGGCATCGAATATCTCAAATATGGCCTGCGGATCCGTCGCAGCCGGCCCAACAATACCGGTCCGGCTTCGTCCGGCTCGGAGCAGTTCACCTTCAACAACGGCCGCGACGTCTGGTCGGGCTATGCCGAGGTGTTCGTGCCGATCATCGGTGAGGGCAACGAGCTGCCGTTCATCCGCCGGCTCGAGCTCACATTGTCGGGACGCCACGACAGCTATAGCGACGTCGGGTCGACGACCAATCCGAAGATCGGCGCAAATCTCGAGATCGTCCGCGGCCTCCGGCTGCGCGGCAACTGGTCGCGCTCGTTCGTCGCGCCGGCGATCAGCAGCCTCGGCGATCCGGACCAGGCCGGCCTCGCCAGCTTTTCGGGCTATGGTCCGCTGACCGGCGCGGTGATCATCCCGATCGCCAATTATCCGCTCGCGGCCCAGCTTCCGGGCTGCACGACGCCAGGCCAGGTGACCTGCACGATCGCCAACAGCGTCGTCACCGGCATCAGCTACAACAACGGCAATCGCGACCTGCAGCCGCAAAAGGGCAGCGGCTGGTCGATTGGCGTCGACCTGTCGCCGCCCGGGATTCCGGGGCTGCGCGCGAGCGCGACCTTGTTCAACGCCAAGTTCCGCGGCGGCGTCACCTCGCCCAATCTCGCAACGGTGATCAACACGCCGGGCCTCAACAATCTGCTGACCATCTATCCGAATTGCGCGACGGCGGCCGAAATTTCGGCGGTGGTCGGTCAGGCGCCGCTCAACGCGCCGCTGCCATCCTGCGTCTATTTCATTCGCGACGGCCGCCAGCAGAATGTCGTCAATCTCGACATCCAGGGTATCGACGCCAATCTCGACTATACGCTCCGGACCGAGAATGCCGGCACCTTCACGTTCGGCGCCGCCATCTCTTATTTCACCAAGTTCAAGCAGAATATCGGCGGCGGCCCGACATTCAGCGTGCTCAATACGACCGGCTTCAACGAGACTTTCCCCTCGATCCAGACCCAGGCCCGCTTCAACGTCGGGTGGGAATATCACGGCTTCTCGGTCGACATGTTCGCGAATTGGATCGCGGGATACAGCAACTGGTCGACCACGACGGTGACGCCGCTGACCCGCGACGCCAACGGCAACCCCAATGGCGGCGGCGACCCGGTCAGCGGCAGTGTCCTGTTCGACCTCAATCTGAGCTATACCCTGCCGGCCGGCGGGTTCCTCGGCGGCAGCCGGCTGTTCGTCGACGTGGTCAACCTCTTCGACCGCGATCCGCCCTTCTACAACAGCGCCAACGGCTATGACGGCTATGGCGCCAATCCGATCGGCCGGGTGATCACCGTGGGCGCGCGGTTGAGGTTCTAGTGCGAGTCCTCCCTGACAGGCCGGCTCCGGGATTCGCCCTCACCAAGAGGGAGATGCTCGGTGCCGGCCTGGCTTTTTCCCTTTCGGCGCTCGCGTCTTCCGAAAGTCAGGCGGCGCAGGGCGGCGGCTCCCCCCAGGACGTCCCGCACCGCCTGGCACGGACCGTCCCGGTCTTCACCTGCCCGGACGGCTTTCCCAACGGGCTTGCCGCCGCCGACGAAGGCTTGTGGATCGCCGAGCAGAAGCGCGCCGACGGACCGGCCACGGGCGAGAAGGCGATGCTGGTCGACTGGTCCGGCCGGCTGCTCCGCTCCGTCATCACGCCGGCGCGCAACACCAGCGGCATCGCCTGGGACGGCACCAATATCTGGATGGGCTGCAATGGCGGTCCGCAGGGCTTCTACCAGGTTGGCCTCGACGGACGGGTGCTCGGCCATCGCCAGATCCCGCTCGGCCCATCGGACAATGGTGGCGGCTGCCACGGCGCCAAGTTCCATGACGGCAAATTGTGGATCGTCGCGAACCGGCTGCGCGGCATCGTCCGGGTCGATCCGACCAACTGGACGCCCGAATTCCTGATCCCGATCACGACCGCGCGCTGGCACGACATCGCCTTCGACAATGGCTCGATCTGGATGGTGACCGGCACCTCGAACCGGATCCCGGAGAACCGGCCCGGCCTGGCCCGGTTCGACGCTTCGACCGGCCGGCTGCTCGAGACCGTCGCCTTCGCGCCCGGCAGCGCCGATCCGCACGGCTTGGAAATCAGGGACGGCGTGCTCTACACCTGCGACGCCGGCATCGGGCCGGGTTTCGTGGCCACCTCCAGTCCCACCGCCCGCGCGATTTGCCGGATCGAAATGGAGCCGCGCGGATGAAGATCAATCAGGACAAATGCGTCGCCTGCGGCAATTGCACCTACGTCTGTCCGATGGGGGCGATCTACATCGACCCCGTCATCCGCCGGGCGACGATCAACCGCGACGCCTGCGTCGAATGCTATGCCTGCTATAACGGCCTCAGCCCCGAGCATCTGCCGCCGAAGCTGGTTCGGGTGACGCGCCGCGCGATGCGCAAGCTGCTGATGCGGTTCGAGCCCGATCCGGACATCTGCCCGACCGACTGCTTCGAGCCCGACGAGCTCGAATGGCCGCGGATCGTGCGCCGCGCCTTCTCCGATCCGCGCGTCCCGCACGAATCGACCGGCATCGTCGGGCGCGGCACCGAGGAGGTGAAGACCAACGACGTCTCCGGCCGGGTCGGACCGGGGGAGGTCGGCTTCACCATCGAGTTCGGCCGCCCCGGCGTCGGCGCCCGCTTCCGCGAGGTGCAGGAGATGACCCGC
>JAYRLF010000046.1:0-8458 GCA_041905385.1 Allosphingosinicella sp. | reverse complement strand
CGAACATCGCCTTCGAGAAGAACAATCCGGTCGCCGGCCTGATGACCGACACCGCCACCGGCGACATCCGCGAGGACGTGCTCGACGAGAAAGTCCTGTCGGTGATCGTCGAGATCAAGGTGCCGGTCGAGCGGACCGAGGAGGTCGTCCGTATCGTCCAGGGCGTCGAGAAGAGGATCGACACGATCGTCGTGATGGGTGTCGGCGTGCGCTGCGACGAAGAGGGCGAGGACAAGGTGGTCGCCCCGATCCTCGAGCGGCTCGGCTACCGGCTGCACCGCGCCAAGACCAATCTCGGCCTCGGCCGGTCGGTGCTTCGCAAGCTCGACGACGCGCCGTTGCAGGAGGCAGCACAGTGACCAACACCCTGCACCGCTACGGCACCGCCGAGAGCTTCTTCGACGATTATGTGATCATCGCCATCCCGGCCAAGGGCGCCAAGGGGCAGGGCGATCCGATGCCGGCGCTGAAGCGCTTCCTCGAGATCGCGGTCGAGCATGGCGCGGTCAATATCGGCGACGCCATGGCCGGCGGCGCGATCCGGCCGACCGAGCACGAGCATGCGCTCGAGCATTTCGGCAAGCGGCCGATCGCGCCCGACTATCAGCAGGTGATCGACGGTATCACCAAGCCGACCACCTTCGCCGCCGTGTTCGACGACAAGGACAAGGCCGAGGCGTTCGTCGAGCGGATCAAGGCGGAAGATTTCGGGCTCAGCATCAACATCTCCTCGTCGATCGACAATGCGAAGCAATGCTGCGCCCATGCCGGCATCGCCCGGCACAGCGTCGGCTATTCACTGGGCTTCGAGGGCATCCCCGAGAACGACCCCGCCCGCCATGTGCTGATGCTGTCGACCATGTGCGGCCACGGCATGATCTGCCACGCCTTCGCCCGAAAGATGATCGACTGGGTGAAGGAGGGGAGGGCGAGCCCCGACAAGGCGGTCGCCTCGCTCGCCCGCTTCTGTTCCTGCGGCATCTTCAACACGTCGCGCGCCAAGAGGATCATCGAGGATGCCCGCAAGTCGTCTTTCTAGCCTGCTGGCCGCCCTGCTGGCGCTTGTCCTCGCCGCGCCAGCGACGGCGGCCACGGTCCTGACCAACTTCACCCTGATCGACGGCACGACGCGCGCGCCGGTCAGCAACGCGGCGATGGTGATCGGCGACGACGGCCGGATCGCCTGGGTCGGGCACGCCGCCCGGCTGCGGGCGCCGCGCGGCGCGCAGCGGATCGACCTCGGCGGCCGTTATGTGATCCCCGGCCTGATCGATCTCCATGTCCACCTCGCCGTGTCGGACGGGCTCACCACCAATCCGGCCAATCTCACCCGCGCCAATATGGAGCGCGATCTGCGCAACTATGCCGCCTACGGCGTCACCACCGTCCAGGTGATGGGCACCGACCGCGACGACATCTTCGCGATCCGCAACGCGCAGCGCGCGACCGGACGGCCGGACGGGGCGCGGGTCTACACGTCGGGCCAGGGCATCGTTTTCCGCGGCGGCTATGGCGGTGTGCCGACGGTCAACCGGCCGGTGGCGACGCCCGAGGAAGCCGAGGCCGAGGTCGACCGCCAGGCGCGCAACGGCGCCGACTTCATCAAATTCTGGGTCGACGACGAGCTCCAGACGATGCCGCCGATGCCGCCCGAGATCAGCGCGGCGGTGATCCGCGCCGCCCACCGCAACGGCCTGCGCGCCATCGCCCATATCTTCTACCTCGCCGACGCGAAGCGGCTGGTGGAGCAGGGCGTCGACGGCTTCGCCCATGGCGTGCGCGACCAGCCGGTCGACCAGGCGCTGATCGACGCGATGCGCCGGCGCGGCACCTGGCAGGTCGCCGAGACGCTGTCGCGCGAGGCCTCGATGTTCGCTTATGGCGCGCCGGCGCCCTTCCTCAGCGACCCCTTCTTCACCCGCGCGGTGCGGCCGGAGGTGCTGGCGCAGCTGCGCGATCCCGAGCGCCAGCGCCGGCTCGCGGCCAATCCGCACTTCCACCAATTCCCCGGCTTCCTCGAAAATGCCGAGGCCAATTTGCGGCGGCTCGCCCAGGCCGGCGTCAATATCGGCTTCGGCACCGACAGCGGCCCGGTCTCGCGTTTCGGCGGCTATTTCGCCCATTGGGAGCTCGAGCTGCTGGTCCGTTCCGGCTTCACCCCGGCCCAGGCGCTGCGCATGGCGACCGGCGACGCCGCCCGCTTCCTGCGCGCCCGCGACCTCGGCACGCTCGAGCGGGGCAAATGGGCCGACCTGGTCGTGCTCGACCGCGATCCGCTGGCGGACATACGCAACAGCCGGTCGATCCACGCCGTCTATGTCGCCGGTCGGATGGTGCCGACCGACGTGCGGCCCTAAGCGCGGCCGAGGGGAAAGATGGTGACGAGCCGCCCGACCCGCGTCCGCCACGCCGTGCTGTGGCTGACCGTGCTCGCCTATATGATCACCTATATGGACCGGGTCGTGATCTCGACCGCGGCGCCGGCGATCCAGGCCGAATATGGCTTCGACAACATCACGATGGGCTGGATCTTCTCGGCCTTCCAGATCAGCTACGCTTTGTTCCAGGTGCCCGGCGGCTGGCTCGGCGACCGCTTCGGACCGCGCCGGGCGCTGACCTGGGTCGTCACCTGGTGGTCGGCCTTCACCGCGATGACCGCAGCCGCCTGGTCGGCGGGCTCGATGATCGTGGTGCGCTTCCTGTTCGGCATGGGCGAGGCCGGCGCCTTTCCGATCGCGACCCGCTCGCTGTCGCGCTGGATGCTGCCGTCGGAGCGCGGCTGGGCGCAGGGCGTGACCCATGCCGGCGCCCGGCTCGGCGCGGCGCTGACGCCGGTGCTGGTCGCCTTCCTGATCGCCTCCTACGGCTGGCGGGCGCCCTTCCTGATCTTCGCCTTCCTCGGCCTCGGCTGGGCCGCCTTCTGGTTCCTCTGGTACCGCGACAACCCGCGCGACCATCAGGGCGTCAACGAAGGCGAGCTCGAGAAGATCGAGGCAGCGCTCGGCAACCGCGCCGCACGCAAGTCGGTGCCCTGGGGCAAGCTGCTCGGCAACCGCCAGATCTGGCTCTTGTCGGCGATGTACTTCTGCTACGGCTATTGCATCGTCACCTTCCTCGCCTGGTTCCCCAAATATCTCAGCGAGGCGCGCGACTTCGAGCTCACCCAGATGGGCATCTATGCGAGCGTCCCGCTCGCCGCCGGCGTGCTCGGCGACCTCGCCGGCGGCTGGCTGTCGGACGGCTGGCTGAAGCGGACCGGCAACCTCAAGCTCGCCCGCCGCGGCATCGCTGTCGCCGGCTTCCTGATCGCCGGCGTGATGGTGCCGCTCGCCGCGACCGCGGGCGATCCGATGGTCAGCGTCGCCTTCTTCGCGCTCGCCGTGTTCGGGCTCGAGCTCACGGTCGGCGTGTCCTGGGCGGTGACGCTCGACATCGGCGGCGAATATGCCGGCTCGGTCTCGGCGGTGATGAACACGTTCGGCAACACCGCCGGGGCGATCACCGCGGCGGCGACCGGCTATCTGGTCGTCCACAGCGGCTGGACCTCGGCCTTCTACGTCGTCTCGGCCTTCGCCTTTGCCGGCGCCCTGCTGTTCCTCTGGCTCGATGCCTCGCGGCGGCTCTATATCGAGCCGGACGCAACGACCGCCGCGGGAGCCGCCGCATGAGAAAGACGATCCTGATCGCCGCCTTGGCACTCGCCGCCGCGCCGGCCGCCGCGCAGCAAGTGGTGCAGAATGTCGGCTTCAACGGCTCCGAGGCGGCGCGCTACGACGATCGGCGCGACGAATATCTCGTCTCCAATCTCGGCGAGCGCGGCCCCGCCAGTGCCGACGGCTTCATCGCCAGGGTCGCGCCCGACGGCACGGTTCGGCAATTGCGCTGGATCGGCCAGGGGCTGACCGATCCGCTCGGCATCTACCTGCACGGCGACCGACTCTATGTCGCCGACGTCAATGCGGTGCGCATGTTCGACCGCACCAGCGGCGAGCCCCGCGGCAGCGTCGAGGTGCCGGGCTCGGTCCGGCTCAACGACCTCGTCGTGGCCCGGGACGGCACCGTCTACGTCACAGATTCCGGCAGCAACGACCGGCCCGGCGCATTGTGGCGGATCGATCCGCGCGGCCGCGTCTCGGCCTTCGCCGCGCGCGACCCGGCGCTCGAGCGGCCGAACGGGATCAACATCTTGCCCGACGGCAACATCATCCATGGCGGCCGCGGCGTGAACCTCGTGATCCGCACTCCACAGGGCCGGATCGTCCGCGAGATCACCCTGCCGACCGGCCAGTTCGACGGCATCGTCGTCCTGCCGGACGGCAAGCTGCTGGTCGCGAGCCAGCTCGGCCGCAATGTCTATCGGGTCGACCTCGCCACCGGCGCCGCGACCGCCGTGGCAGAGAATATCGAGATCCCGGCGGCGATCGGCTTCGACACGCGGCGGATGCGGCTGCTCGTGCCGCAGATCCGCGCCGGCAGCCTGAGCATCTTCCCGCTCGAGAGCGGCGCGCCGGCACGGCCCTAGCCTCCCAACGCGTCGGGACCCGAACGGGCCGACGGGCGTTGCATGGCCGAAACAAGGAGGATCCGACATGCGAATGCTGGTCTTGCTTCCGTTGCTGCTGGCGACCGCCTGCGGCGTCGACAACGACACGCGCAACGACTCGATCACGGTCAAATATGATTCCAGTGAAATCTCGAACTCGGTCGACGAGCTCGGCGACGCCGCCGAGAATGCGGCCGCGTCGATCGGCAATGCGGCGGCCCGCGCCGGCGACGAGATCCGCAACGAGGTCGGCGACATCGACATCGACGTCGACGTCAATCGGAACCGCAACGACGGCAACGCGACCTGAGGCGAGCCGAGGCACCGCTCCTCGCAGACCGCGATTTCTGCTAAGACCTCCCGCCCAGGGGGGGTCCGAGATGCTGCGCATCCTCACGCTGATTTTTCTCATGGCTGCGTCGGCGGCGGCGGCGCGGCCGCCGATCATCGACATGCACATGCACGCGCTTGCGGCTGACGCGCAGGGGCCGCCGCCGCTCGCCATGTGCACGCCTTTTCACGGCTTCGGCGCGTGGGATCAGACGGGGCCCTATGCGGAAGAGTGGCTCCGGCGTCTCCAGAATCCGACCTGCGCCAATCCGATCTGGTCGCCACGCACCGACGACGAGGTCCGCAGCAGGACCCTGGCCGTCATGGAGCGCCTCAACGTCATTGGCGTGCTGAGTGGCCCGGCGGACCGTGTCGAGCTTTGGCGGCGCACCCGCCCGGAGCGTTTCATCCCGGCGGCAAGCTTCGCGCTGGAGCCCGGACAGACGACCAATTGGGTGCGCGAGCTGTATCGATCGGGCCGCCTGCAGGTGTTCGGGGAGATTACGACGCAATATCGCGGCATCGCGCCGGACGATCCACGAATGGAACCCTATTGGGCTCTGGCGGAGGAGTTGGACATTCCGGTTGGCATCCACGTCGGCACGGGCCCGCCGGGCGTGTTCTATCTTGGCGCCGAAGGGTATCGCGCCCGGCTGCACAGCCCGCTGACCATGGAGGAAGTCCTCGTCCGGCATCCACGGCTGCGGGTCTACCTGGCGCACGCAGGTTATCCGATGATCGATGACCTGCTGGCGTTGCTCTATGCCCATCCCCAAGTCCACGTCGACATCGGTGTGATTGTCTACACGCAGCCGCGCGACGCCTTTTATCGATACCTGCAGAGGATCGTGGAGGCGGGCTTCCTCAGCCGGGTGATGTTCGGATCGGATCAAATGGTCTGGCCGGAGTCGATCGAGCGTGGCGTCGCGGTCATCGAGGAGGCGTCGTTCCTGTCCGACGAGCAGAAACGCGACATCCTCTACAACAACGCCGCGCGCTTCCTGCGCCTGACCCCTGCGCAGATCGCCGCCCATCGGCGCCTGGGGAACCGGCCCGGCTGAACCCTCAGTCGCGCCAGGCGACGACCTCCTGGCGCTGGCGGCCGAGGCCTTCGATGCCGAGCGTCACGACGTTGCCGGCGCGCAGGAAGACCGGCGGCTTGCGGCCCATGCCGACGCCGGGCGGGGTGCCGGTGGCGATGATGTCGCCCGGCTCGAGGCTGATGAAGCGGCTGACATAGGCGACGATCTCGGCGACCGGGAAGATCATCGTCCGCGTGTTGCCGGCCTGCATGCGGACACCGTCGACCTCGAGCCAGAGGTCGAGCGCCTGCGGGTCGGGCACCTCTTCCTTCGTCACCAGCCAGGGGCCGACCGGGCCGAACGTGTCGCAGCCCTTGCCCTTGTCCCAGGTGCCGCCGCGCTCGAGCTGATATTCGCGTTCGCTGACGTCGTTGACGACGCAATAGCCGGCGACATGGCCGAGGGCGTCGGCCGGGTCGACGTAAGCGGCGCGCCGGCCGATCACGACGCCGAGCTCGACCTCCCAGTCGGTCTTCTCCGAGCCCGGCGGCAGCACGATCGGGTCGTCGGGACCCGACAGGCAGCTCACGGCCTTGGTGAAGATGATCGGCTCGGCGGGGACTGGCAGGCCAGACTCGGCGGCGTGGTCGGCATAATTGAGGCCGATGGCGAGGAACTTTCGGGTGCCGGCGACCGGCGGGCCGAGCCGGACCGGCCCGTCGATCCGCGGCAGTCCGGCGGGATCGAGCGCGGCGAGGGCGGCGAGCGATTCCTCGCCGAGCGCCTCGGGCCCGAGATCGGGCAGGATCGCGGCCAGCGAGCGGATCGCGCCGTCGGAGTCGATCAGGCCGGGCTGCTCGGCGCCCGGGGCTCCAAAACGGACCAGCTTCATCCTTCCCCTCCCGCATTGGCGGCCGATACCCGAGGGAGGCCGCGGCCCACTGTCAAAGCGACGGGGCGCGCGCCTCTCACGGAGTGAGAGGGCGGTTTTGGCGCAGTCGCGCGCTTCGATCTAGAGGGGCGCGATGGAGCGCTTCGACCCGTTCTGGACGCCCTTGCTCAGCCATTATTCCGGCAGCGGGTTCGACCCCGACCGGACCCGCCGCCACATCGCCTCGGTCGTTCCGCACGTCCGGCAATATCTGATCGGCGGGACGACCGGCGACGGCTGGGCGATGCCCGATCCGGTGCTGCGCTTCTGGCTCGGGCTGGTCTGCCGGGAGGATGTGTTCGGGCCGTCGCAGCAGGTGCTGGTCGGGGCGTTCGGCGCCACCGCGGCGGCGGTGATCGAGCGGGCGGCGCTGGTCGAGGAGCATTTCCTGCATCACCGGCCGGCCGCGCATTTCGCCGGACTCACGCTCTGCGCCCCGGTCGATTCGGCCGCGACCCAGGCGGAGATCAAGGCGCATTTCCGCGCGATCCTGGCCGCGACCGCGGCGCCGGTCGCGATCTACCAGCTGCCGCAAATCACCGGCTGCACGATCGCGCCGGAGACATTGGCCGAACTGGTTGCGGAGGAGCCCAGGATCGTCCTGTTCAAGGATACGAGCGGCACCGACGCGGTCGCCCGATCGGAGCTCGATTTCGGCAAGGTCCGGATGCTGCGCGGCGCCGAGGGCGATTATGCCGCCCAGCTGAAGCCGGCCGGGCCCTATGACGGCTGGCTGCTCAGCACCGGCAACGGCTTCGCGCCGCAATTGCGGGCGATCGCCGAAGCGGTCGCGGCGGGTGCGACCGCGGAGGCACAGCGGGAGTCGGAGCGGCTGACGCGGCTGGTCGAGGCTGTGTTCGCGCTGGCGGCGCCGCTCGGCGGCAATGCCTTCGCCGATGCCAATCGCGCCGTCGACCATCTGAACGCCTTCGGCCGGAGCTGGCGCTGGGCGCCGTCGCCGATCCGGGCGGACGGTTCGGCCTTGCCCGGCGCGCTGGTCGCCGGTGCGGCGGGGCTGCTGGAGCGAGCGGGGCTGCTGCGCGAGGTGGGGTATCTGCACGACACCGCCGGTGGCGGGCCGGTGCGGGGGGTGGAGTCGGCATGATCTAGGACGAGTCGATACGTGGCCGTGCAGGAGGCGCCTTCGGGGGCGTCGAGCCCCCTCAGTCGCGACCCACCCCCAGCCCCTCCCTTAAAGGGAGGGGGGTTACGAGTTCAATGTCCACTCGAAGCCGATTTCGGCGTTGAGCAATTTGGAGATCGGGCAATTGGCCTTGGCGCCCTCGGCGATCTCGGCGAATCGGGCCTGGTCGATGCCGTCGACGCGGGCGTTGAGGACCAGGTCTGAGCGGCTGACCTTGAAGCCGTCGCCGTCCTTGTCGAGCTTGACCTTCGCCTCGGTCTCGAGCGTGCCGGCGCTGAGGCCTTCGCGGGCGAGGGCGAAGGACAGAGCCATGGTGAAGCAGGCGGCATGGGCGGCGGCGATCAGCTCCTCGGGATTGGTGCCCTTCTCGCTCTCGAAGCGCGAGCCGAAGCCATAGGCCTGATCGTCGAGCACGCCGGACTGGGTCGAGACATGGCCTTTGCCGTCCTTGCCAAAGCCGTCGTAGCGGGCGGTCGCGGTGCGGGTGA
>JAYRLF010000045.1:0-16320 GCA_041905385.1 Allosphingosinicella sp. | reverse complement strand
CAGCCGGTCTCCCCGCCGGCCGCGGCCGGCCCGCTCGAGCTCGCGCCGGCCCAGCCGGTCGCGCCGCCGGTCGCCGGCCCGCCGCCGGCCCAGGGCAATGCCGCGGGCGGGACCGCCGCCGGCCGGACGCCGGCCCAGCTCCAGTCCAACCCGAACTACCAGCCCGCCTTGCAGCAGCCATCGCCGGGTGCGCCCGTCACGCCTCGCGCGCCGCAAGCGGCGCCGCGACCGCCTCAGGGGCAGCTATGAGCCGCATCGCCGGATCCAGCACGGAAGTCGCGATCCGCGACTTTCGCTTCCGCTTCGTTCCCCTCCTGTCGACGTTCGCCGCGATCTGCCTCGCTTTGATTCCGGTCGTGATGGAAACGCCGCTGCTGCCGGATTTCGGCTTCCTGGTGCTGATTACCTGGCGGCTGCTGCGGCCGGAAATCTGGCCGGCGCGGCTCGCGCTCGGGCTCGGCCTCGTCAACGACCTCGTCGCCGGCCATCCGCTCGGCCAGTCGATGCTGCTGTGGACCGCGGCCTTCCTGGTATTCGACGTGATCGACACCAGATTGGGATTTCGAGACTATCTGATGGACTGGCTGATCGCGGCAGGCGCGCTGTTCCTGTACGCACTCGGTGCGTGGTATATTGCCCTGCTGATGGGCAGCGATGTGCGTTTCATGGTGATGCTTCCCCAAATCGGCCTTTCGATCCTTGCCTATCCGATCGCGGCGCGGCTGGTGCTCGCGCTCGATCGCTGGCGGCTGTCGCGATGAAGAAGAGCCGGAGCCGGCTGCCGCTCGCGACCGAAAGCGCGCAGGCGACCACGTTCACGCGGCGGGCGATGTTCATCGGCGCCGCCCAGGCCGGCTTCGCAGCTTTGCTCGCCGGGCGGATGGGCTATATCGCGATCGCCCAGAACGAGCGCTACAGCGACCTCGCCGAGAGCAACCGCGTCCAGATGCGGCTGATCCCGCCGCGGCGCGGCTGGATCGTCGACCGCCACGGCCAGCCGATGGCGGTCAACCGCAGCGATTTCCGGGTCGATCTCATTCCCGACCGGCTCGAGGAGCCCGACCGGGTGATCGCCGAGCTGACCCGGATCCTCGGCCTCACGCCCGAGGACGTCGCCAAGATCCGCGAGGATCTGGAGGCGGCGCAGGGCTTCCAGCCGGTGCCGGTCGCCGAGCATCTCTCGTTCGAGAAGTTCGCGGCGGTGACCGTGCGCCTGCCCGAGCTGCCCGGCGTCTCGCCCTTGCGCGCTTTCTCGCGTTTCTATCCGGAAGGGGCCGCGGTCGGCCATCTGATCGGCTATGTCGGCACCCCCAACCGCACCGAATATGAGGCCGAGGACCGCAATCCGCTGCTGATCGCGCCCGGCTTCAAGGTCGGCAAGGAAGGGCTCGAGAAGGTGATGGAGACGCGGCTGCGCGGCCGGCCCGGCGCCGCCCGGGTCGAGGTCACCGCGCGCGGCCGGCTGGTGCGCGAGCTGCGCACTTTGCCCGACGTCGGCGGCCCGCCGCTCCGGACCACGATCGATGCCGGCCTGCAGAGCTTCGCGGCGCGGCGGCTGGGCGACGAATCCGGCGCCTGCGTGGTGATGGACTGCCATTCGGGCGACCTGCTCTGCATGACCTCGATGCCGGCCTACGATCCGAACAGCTTCTCGGACGGGATCAGCCGGACCGAATGGTCGATGTTCAGCCAGGACGAGAAGAAGCCGTTGCTCAACAAGGTGCTGAACGCGCTCTTCCCGCCGGGATCGACCTTCAAGCCGGCGGTGGCGATGGCCCTGCTCGAGGCCGGCATCGATCCGGAGGACCGGGTCAGCTGCGGCGGCGGCTATCAGCTGGGAAATCGCTTCTTCCGCTGCCTCGGCCGGCACGGGCCGATGAACATGCACACCGCGATCGCGCGCAGCTGCAACACCTATTTCTACGCGATGGGACGTCGGATCGGCTTCGACCGGATTGCGCCCGTCGCGCGCATGCTCGGCCTCGGCGAGCGGTTCGACCTGCCGGTGGTGAGCCAGAGCTACGGCACCATTCCCGACAGCGCCTGGAAAAGGCGCCGGCATGCGCAGAACCCCAATGCCTTCCTGCGTGCGGACTGGACGGAGAGCGACACATTGAACGCCTCGATCGGCCAGGGCTTCGTCATCCTCAACCCGCTGCAGCTGGCGACCATGGCCGCCTGCATCGCGTCGGGCAAGAAGGTGCGGCCGCGGCTGATCGCCGGCGAAGGCCCGGCGCCGGCGGCCCTGCCCTATACGCAGGAGCATTGCGCGACCGTGCGCGGCGGCATGTGGGAAGTGGTCAACGGCGCCGGCACGGCCGGGCGCAGCCGGCTTCCCTTCCCCGACATCCAGATGGGCGGCAAGACCGGCACCGCCCAGGTCCGGCGCATCGCCGGCAGCCAGCGCGGCCAGAGCGGCGACTGGCGCTATCGCGACCACGGCCTGTTCGTCTTCTTCGCGCCCACCGACCAGCCGCGTTATGCCGGCGCGGTCGTGATCGAGCATGGCCTGGGCGGCGCCCGCGCCGCGGCGCCGGTCGCCAAGGACGTGCTCACCTATCTGTTCGACAAGGACAAGGCGATGGAGGCGCTGCTGCCGCTCGAGCAGAGCTGGGGCGGCAATATCGCCGAGCGGATGCAGCGCCGGGCCGAGGCCTGGGCGGCGGCCAATGGGCGGCCGGCGACGGCCGGAGCGACGAACGCCTGATGGCATTGACGCCGCTGCCCAAACCCGTCGCCGACCTGCCCTGGGGCGCGCTCTGGATCGTGATCGCGCTTGCCGTGGTCGGCGGACTCGCTCTTTACTCCGCGGCCGGCGGCTCGCTCATGCCTTGGGCGGTGATCCACGCGGTGCGCTTCGTCGCCTTTCTCGGCTTGGCGATCACCCTCTCCTACTTCAGGCCGAAGCTGTTCCAGGAGCTCATCTATGTCGCCTATGCCGGCGGCATGCTGCTGCTGATCATCGTCCTGTTCGTGGGCGTGATCGGCGGCGGCGCCCGATCCTGGCTCGAGTTCGGCTTCCTGCGGATTCAGCCCTCGGAATTGATGAAGCCGATCCTCGTCCTGGTGATCGCCCATTATTATGCGATGGTGCCGCCGCGCGAGATCGCGCGCTGGAACGCGCTCTGGCCGGTCGGCGCGATCATCGCACCGCCGATCCTGCTGATCCTGCTCCAGCCGGATTTCGGCACGGCGTCGCTGATCGTGTTCTGCACCGTCTCGATGATGTTCCTGGCGGGCCTGCCGATCAGCTGGTTCCTGGCCGCGGGCGGCGCGGTCGCGGCGATCATGCCGATCGCTTATTCCTTCCTGCTGCCGCACCAGCAGAGGCGCGTGCTCATCTTCCTCGATCCCGAGGCCGATCCGCTCGGCGCCGGCTATCACATCCAGCAATCGCAGATCGCGATCGGCTCGGGCGGGGTGCTCGGCAAGGGCTATCTGCAGGGTTCGCAGAGCCATCTCCAATATCTGCCCGAGCAGCATACCGACTTCATCTTCTCGGCGATCGCCGAGGAATGGGGCTTGATCGGCGGGGTCGTGGTGATCGCGCTCTTCTTCTTGCTGCTGCGCTGGGGCCTGAAGGTCGCGATCGACGCCAAGGGCCGGTTCGAGCGGCTGGCCGCGGCCGGCATGACGATGACGATCTTCTTCTACATCATCATCAACATGATGATGGTGATGGGCCTGGCGCCGGTCGTCGGCATCCCGCTGCCGCTCGTTTCCTATGGCGGCTCGGCGATGCTGACCGCGATGATCTGCATCGGCATATTGATGGCGATCGACCGCCAGACCCGCGCCGAGAAGCAGCGCCGCTGAAATAGCGCGCGTTTCCTGTTGTCGCGTCGCTTATGCGAAAAACCGTTTCCCACTTTTTCGCCCGACGCTCCGGGGCGGTTGCATTCGCGGCAACCCGACACTAAATGGCGCCTTCCGCCGGGCGCCCCGCGCCCGCGCGAACGCCTGTTTTGGCGACGGACGCATAGCTCAGTTGGTAGAGCAGCTGACTCTTAATCAGCGGGTCCCAGGTTCGAGCCCTGGTGCGTCCACCAGCCTTTCCTCAATTTTCTGTTGCTTATGGCTCAACCTGGCCATTGCGAGTTTCGTGGCGGATCCAGATCACGGGCTAAGCCTGCCAGCGGCGCGGATCATCGGCAGTGGGGCCAAAAATCCCGCCGCGCAGGAACAGGATCCGGAAGGCCTGAGCTGGCCCGGACCTTCCGTCGACGTTAGCTCGACGGGTCGATTCTGATCCCGTGCGTTTCTAGAAGGTCATTGGCAACCGCGACGTCCAGCGCCAAGCTCAATTCCCGTCGACGTACGCCGGCGGCGATCCTCTGGAGCATGTCCTTGCCCGGCGGCGAAAGCTGCGCCCGGTAGATGTCATAGATTAGGTGGCCCTTGCGACGCGCGGAGATGTCGTTGAGCACGGCGGGGGTGATCAGTGAAACTTGCGCGTCCGGTGATAGCAGCCCCAGCCGAACCAGCTTGCGGCCGGTCACGTCCGCGACGACCATGTTCCAACGCCAGTGATTGCTGATGGCGGAAGCATGTTCGGCCCGAACAGTCTCGGTCTCGGGAATGGATGAGCGGTCCAGTATTTCCGAGATTGCGGCACAGTGCTCGAGGTCACGCCAGGCATCGCTGAGTATATGACTAATGGAAGCTCTAAACGCGCCGACATTCTCGCGGTGCTCAGGGAGGCGGTCGATCCGCGCGTAAGCTACCCATTCGAGATAAGCTAACCGCACGGCGGCCAGCTCGGACAATGAACGCATGTGGCGGACCGGCGCCGAATTCTGTGGAAACGCGTCCAGCGCTGAAGCCTGCGCCTGCTCCGCGGCCTGCAGCCACCGGAGCCAGACATCGCTCTTTGCCTCTTGGAGGTCCGGGTAGATGGATGCGAGCCGATATCTGAGCGCGACCGATCTGATATACTCAATTTCGCCGCGCAGCTCACTGCCATCGTCCATGATGGCTTCCGCTGCCAGCTCCGCCATATTCGCGGCAAGTGCCCAGCGCTCGGAGCGAAATGCGAGGATGATAGCCAGGCAGAACAGCAGAGCTGGCTTGTCCCTGAGAAGGTCTAGCCGCCGTCGAATGGTCTCGAGATGCGCATCGGATTTGCGCTTGCGGCCCTTTGGCTGGGTCAGGTCCCTGACATAATGCTCGATCGGAATCCTCGCGCCACCCGGGGTGGGCAGCTCCAGGCGCACGCGATATACGGCCCTTTGATAAAGCCGCGACGGTT
Source organism: Allosphingosinicella sp. (assembly GCA_041905385.1). Taxonomy (GTDB): domain Bacteria; phylum Pseudomonadota; class Alphaproteobacteria; order Sphingomonadales; family Sphingomonadaceae; genus Allosphingosinicella. Next base: position 11,072 of record JAYRLF010000045.1, on the reverse strand, counting down.
CCGATGTTAGCGTCTCGACGAAGCGGGGCACGGACCTTATCGTGAAGTCCATCGTCGCGTTCTCGACCTCGTCGAGCAGGGATCGCATCGCACGTTCGATCGCAGGCCCGAACTCCTCCGCAAGATTGCTCTCGCGCCATTCGCGGAACATCTTCAGTGCGGTCGTACTTTCCACCCTCGCGAGGATCTTGTCGCTAAAGCTGCTGACAGCGAGCCGCTCCATTTCCTGGAACGGCAGCGCGATTTGATTGAGCTCAGCTTCTTTTTCGGTGACCCAGTCTTCGCGGAAGAACAACTCGAAAAGTCCTTCGTGATAGTCGCTCAGTATGTCGCCGTCCTTCTCCTCGACGTCGACGAGGAAGTTATCGCGGCCCGTGACCCGATGGCGCTGAATGCGGCCGAGGCTGTCGGTCTCGTCCAACGACAGGTTGAGGAGAGCGAGGCCCTGCTCGATCGCGCGACGCATCGCGGCAAAATGCTGGCGCGGATCACCGATCAGGCTAAGATCGCTGTCGGCATCCGTGAGATTCAACAGCGGGGCGAAATGCTGGACGGAGCGAGTGAGGAATGGCCTGCCGGGATCGTCGGCGTTCCGACGCCGGCAGGCGTTCAGGACAACCCGATCGCCAGTGACGAAGACAATCCGCTCGTTCGGTTCAAGTACCAGCTCGTGGATGACATCCAGCCATGCCAGTGCGGCAGAATCATGCGCGATCGATGAAGCCAGTCGCGGCCGCCCGACGGAGCTTCTGCCGGGTTTTCGCTCCGGGTCTCCGCCGGACTGTTCGAGGCGACGCCTCCGGCGCGCAAGAAATGCGCGGTCAGCCTCGCGGATTCGCTTTGCCCAGTCGCTCTTGATGACATTGAAGCGCTTGCGCTGCGCATCCGTGATCTCGAACCGGGGATTGCCGCTGTGCGAGTTGAAGCGAACAACCTCGCCAAGCAGCCGCCTCAGCTGCTCCATCGGTTCCGTATATCGATCCGACGCGAGAAACTGGCATATCGAGCGAATACAGAAGATCTCGATCCGTCGTTCGATCGAGAATCCCTGCGCCTCAAGCCGCTCGTCATCCGCAACTGCCGTGATCCCCCGCCTGTCGCGAAGGCTTTCGAACCTGGGCCTGTCATGGGAGGTGAGCAATTCGCACAATTCGTTCAGATACTCGACGCCCCTGCCAAGGTCCTCGACATATTCCGGGGTCGACAGGGTCTGACGAATCTCGCTGAGCAGGTGCCCGATCTGCTCGGACAATTCCATATGGTGCCACGAAGTTATGATAACATCGTCATTTTGCTGCAACGGCAATTCGCCCCCGAACAGGTACTCTGCGCTGACAAGGGCAGACTCGCTGTTGACACTGAAATTCGACCTACTGGTCGTCCAATTCGGCGATTCGAACAGTTCGAGATATCGGGAGTAGGTGAACGGCTTCAGGAACAGCTGGAATATATTAGTGTCGAATACATAATATATCCGGGCATTGGGAACTTGCCTGAATTCACCGTCATAACGGTTGATGTCGATGGTCCGAGCGATCTCGGTGAGCTTGCCCAGTTTCCTGAGCAGGCGCAGATGCGGAGAGTTAGCGCCGCCGGGCATTCTTGCGCGCCTCGATATTGTAGACGTTGGCCTCGACCGTCGAGTCGAGGTTCGGGTCGATATCTTCCTTTGAATCGAAGATCGAGGCCGTCCCCCGGGCAGCCAGATCCTCCCAGCGGACGGAGGGGAAGGACGACCCTAGCCGTTGCTCGATCGACCGCAGCGACTCTTTCACGCTTGTCGGCGCTTTCGGCGCCTTGATGCGCCATGGCCGGCGGCTTGGCGTCGCCGGCTTGAAACCTGCCAGCGACGATGCCAGCCAGTCCCGCGCCCGCCTCTGTGCTTCTCCATCCATTTTTGGCCGAAGCGCGAGATCAATCTCATCGGGATCATGCCTGAGGAGCAGTGAAGCGGCCACATTGCTCGCGGTCTCGCCCCCGTCATACAGCCTGAGTGAGGCCGCGAGTTCCACCACGCGGGTCAACCGCCCGCGGCAGATGTAGCTCATGATCCGGGCGGCATCCTCGGCCGAGATCACCCTGCTTCGTCTCGCATCGATGCCTATCTGCTCAGCATCCCGCCGCGACAGCCGTTCGCACGCCGCGGTGGCGATGACGCTTCCCAGCCGAAGGTCAGGTTCGGCCAGTCCCCACTCTTCCTTGTTGATCAATGCGTCCAGACCATCCCGCAGGCGCGGGGCCGCGAGTTCGGTCGCGACCTGGACGAGGATCGCGGCGCCCCGCGCGCCATCCTGGATGATGCTCCATCTCTCAAGCGTCACGATCACCGCCTCCGAAGGCATCCTCGTGTCCCCGTCGAACGTGGAGATCAGCTCGTCCGCAAGTGTTCCCCCCGCAGCCTCCTCGGGAAGGTGAGCGAAGAGGATGACCGGACTGAAGGCGTCCAGACGCTCCTGCTGGGACGCACCGCGGCCCCAGCCGAGCGCGCCCTGCCGCAACCAAGAGGCCAGGTCGGCGCAGCCGAGCCGCGCGACCTGCTCGAGGCTCTCGAGGTCATGCACGATCTTGCGACTCCCACATGCCCACCTCACGGCCAACCGCTTCGAGCAACATCTTGAGTGGCAGGTTCGCGCCGACGGTCCGCAGGAAGTCGGCCTTCGGCTCGCGGTCATAGGGCGGGTCGGCGGCGGTCTGGCCGACATAGACGAACTCAAGGACGTCCTGAACAGTCATCGGCGAGCGGACCGCCTCGCAGGCGCCGGCTATCGCGGGCGTTCCCGAGCGCTTTCGTTCGATCGGATCAAGCTCATAGGTGAGGCCGAACCCGCTCGCTTCCTCAGCTCGCCTCTGCGGGTGGTGACGATAATGCTGAAAGCCGCCGGCTTCGAGAGAGGTTGGCCCTGCCAGCCGCGCGGCCCGGTCAAACGCGAGGTCCGACACAGTCCGGTCCAGAATTACGGCGACGACCGGCGAACCCAATCGGATATGACTCAGCCCTAACAGCCCGCACAACCGATTGGCCCAGCGTGAATCAGGCGCGTCCACGGCGCGATCGACGATCTCCGCAACCGGTCCCATCAGCGGTGTCAGCCATAAGGGACGCGCAGGCATCCCATCCATGCTCGGTTTGCCGACCGACCTTGCGAAGAGTGGATTGGACCAGTCCCTGTCGCGCCGTGCGGCTTCGAGAGCTTCGGTCAACTCGCGGCAAGCGCGACGTGCCTGCTCGGCATCCTTGTAGAGATCGGTGCCCGGCGCGCCCATCCAGGCGGCGAGCCCCCATTGATCAGCAACGCAGAGCAGGAGGTCGTCCAAATTCGTCCCAATGTCGGGCTTGCGACTATACCATCCGGAGCTGTCGGTTTGCATCTCATCGACCAAGAAGCGATAGAGCTTCTCTGAAGACACAAACCCGCCCTCTTCGAACTTGAGCGCGGCACGATGAATCCGGGAGCGACATGCACCGGCATCAAGGTCGTCGGCGCGAATACCTGTAATGATATTTGCCAACATGATGTTCAGAAGCGCTTGCTGCTTAGGCGCGCCGGGGCGAATGCGCTCCGTGATCCTTCGCAACATGAAGTCCCTCCCCCGGTCGACAGTGTATGTCGGCGAATGAAGGTGACTTCAACCGGCGAATTTCACCAGGCATATGGTCACGCCCCAGCTTGTTTGGACATCTCGAAAGGCGAGAGTCGGACCGGCTAGACCAAGTACTTGCAGCTTGAGCGCGCGTCCCTATGGGCGCAGATGGAAATGCCGGGCAAGCAGCCGCCAGCGAGCGCCATCGTGCGCGTAAATGTTCGTGTAGTGCCGGGTCCGCTCCTTGCCGTCGGCGAAAATGGGCGCTACTTCGAGCCGGTCGATCCCCATCACGACTCCCGTCGTGCCAGAGACGATCGCCGCCTGTTGTTCCCGCTCGAAATGCTCCCTGGCGAGCGAACCGCTGCGGACCAGGTCGAGCATTTCGCCGTAGGAGAGGATCCGGCCGTTGGTCAGATAGGCGCGATAGTCCGGATGCAGAAGCGCGATCATCCCATCGATCTCTCCTGAGCGGACAAGCCGCGCCTGCTCCAGGTCGACCGCCAACAGATCCTGCTCGGTGAAGCCGCTCATGTCCGGCAATTAGCAGCCGGCGGCAGACTTGCCGAGGTCGCGGCTTCGCCGGGGCTTCCTGCGCCTCGCCCATCCGCTATGCTACGCACGGGGGGATGTGCTTATGGCGGAGCCCGAGAATACCGGCCTGCTCGAACGCCGCTTCGAGCTCAGCGCCCGCGGCAGCACCGTCCGCACCGAGATACTCGCTGGCATCACAACCTTCCTGACCATGGCCTATATCGTGCTGGTCAACCCGGCGATCCTCGGCCAGGCCGGGATGCCGGTCGCCGCCGTCGCAGCGGCGACGTGCCTCGCGGCCGGCTTCGCCAGCATCATGATGGGGCTGGTCGCGAACGTGCCGCTGGCGCTGGCGCCGGGCATGGGGCTCAACGCCTATTTCAGCTTCACCGTGGTGCAGGGGATGGGCGTGCCCTGGCCGGTGGCTCTGGGCTGTGTCTTCATCTCGGGCGTCGCATTCCTGATCCTGACCTTCGCCGGCATCCGCCAACTGATCATCGCCGCGATTCCGCCGCATCTGTTCGCGGCGGTGGCGGGCGGGATCGGGCTGTTCATCGCCCTGATTGGCCTTAAGAATGCCGGCATCGTCATCACCAGCGAGGCGACCTCGGTCACGCTCGGCAATCTGCATGCGCCGGGCGCCGCGCTGGCCCTGTTCGGGCTGGTCGTGACCGCGGCGCTGGCCGCCTGGAAGGTGCGCGGCGCGATCCTGGCTGGGATCGCCGCGACGACCCTGGTGGGCTGGCTGACCGGCCAGGTGACCTTCGCGCCCGAGCCCTATGATCTGGCCGCGATCGGCCAGACCGCCTTCCAGCTCGATCTCGCCGGCGTGTTCGGCCTGTCCGGGAGCCATGGCCTCGGCCTGTTCGAGAGCTTGTTCGTCTTCCTGTTCGTCGACATGTTCGACAATATCGGCACCCTGGTCGGCGTCACCCGCCGCGCCGGCCTGATCGACGCAGACGGCCGCATTCCGAAGCTCAACCGGATCCTGTTCACCGATTCAGTCGCCACCATCTTCGGCAGCCTCGCCGGCACCAGCACCGTCGTTTCCTATGTCGAGAGCGCCGCCGGCGTGCAGGCGGGCGGGCGGACCGGCCTCGCCGCGATCGTCACTGGCGTGCTGTTCCTGGGCGTGATGTTCGTCGCGCCTTATGCGCAGCTGGTGCCGCTCGCCGCGACCGCGCCCGCCCTGATCCTGGTCGGGGCGCTGATGATGGCGCCCCTCGCCGAGATCGCCTGGGACGATGCCGAGGTGGCGATCCCGGCCTTCCTGGCGATGGCGATGATCCCCCTCACCTTCTCGATCGCCAACGGGCTGGCCTTCGGGATCACGGCTTATGCCTTGCTCAAGCTGCTGCGCGGCCGGATCACGCGGACCGACTGGCTGCTGCTGGTGCTGTCGGCGCTGTTCGTGGCGCGGTTTGCATGGTTGTCGGCGGGGTGAGCTGCAAATCCCCATAACCGGTTTCCCGGCGAAGGCCGGGATCCAGCAAGCGCACCCGGCCGCGCGCCTGCAGGAGGCAATTTTGGGGTGGCCCAGGTGCCTCAACTTCATTCAACTTCGCGTGCCGCCTCGGGCCTCATGCTGTTTCTCGCAGAGACGCAGAGATCGCAGAGAGGCGGAGGAAGGCATTCGGTCCGGCGAAGCCGGAAATATGAATGCCGGCTTCGCCGGATTTTCGCTCTGACCTGGGACTCTCTGCGCCCTCTGCGTCTCTGCGAGAACAAATTTCAGCGGCTGCGAACCGGCAATTGAGGGTTGTGCAGGCTGCGGCAGAGTTTCAACCTAGCAGCCGCATGGCACAGGACCTGACCTCGCCCGCTCGGCCCGCAACGAGGCGCTAATGATCCGCTTCCTGCTCGACGGTTCGGTGATCGAGGTCGCGGAGGCCTCGCCGACCGATACCGTTCTCGATTATCTGCGCTACACGCTGCGCCGGACCGGCACCAAGGAAGGCTGCGCCGAGGGCGATTGCGGGGCGTGCACGGTGCTGCTCGGCGAGCTGGACGGCGAGGCGGTACGGTGGCGGGCGGTCAATGCCTGCATCCTGTTCCTGCCGATGATCGACGGCAAGGCGCTGCGCACGGTCGAGAGCCTCGGCGGCGCGCATCCGGTCCAGCGCGAGCTGGTCGCCCGGCACGGCTCGCAATGCGGCTTCTGCACGCCGGGATTCGTCATGTCGCTCTACGGCCGCAGCCTCGGCGCGCTCGGCACCGAAGACGTGCCGGTCGGCGACGTGATCGCCGGCAATCTCTGCCGCTGCACCGGCTACGGGCCGATCCTCGAGGCGGGAGAGGCGGTGCCGACCGCTGTTGCGGAAGAGCCGGAGCTGGTTGCGGCCTTGCGGGCGCTGCAGCCGGCTTATGGCCATCCCGGGACCGCGGACGAGCTGGCCGACCGGCTGGTCGCCCAGCCGGAGACGCGGATCGTCGCCGGCGCGACCGATGTCGGGCTCTGGGTCACCAAGCAGCTGCGCGATCTCGGCCCGACCGTGTTCATCGGCGACATCGCCGATCTCCGCCGGATCGAGGAGACGGACGAGGCGCTGATCCTCGGCACGGCCGTCCGCTATTCCGAGGCGCGCGAAGCGCTGGCGCGGCTGCATCCCGATCTCGGCGAGCTCGTGCGGCGGATCGGCGGCGTCCAGGTCCGCAATGCCGGGACGATCGGCGGCAATATCGCCAACGGCTCGCCGATCGGCGACATGCCGCCGGCGCTGATCGCGCTGGGCGCCACCGTCACGCTGCGGCGCGGCGGCGCGCGGCGCACGATTCCGCTCGAGGATTTCTTCCTGAGCTACGGCAAGCAGGACCGGGCGCCCGGCGAGTTCGTCGAGAGCGTCCGCATCCCGCGACCGGCGGCCGGCGCGCTGATCAGCATCGTCAAGCTGTCCAAAAGGTTCGACAGCGACATTTCCGGGGTCTGCGGCGCCTTCGCTCTGACGATCGAGGACGATATCGTCACCAAGGCGCGGGTCGCGTTCGGCGGCATGGCCGGAATTCCCGCCCGTGCGCGCGGCTGCGAGGCGGCGCTGACCGGGCGCCCCTGGAGCGCGGACACAATCGAAGCGGCGGCGCAGGCGCTGGCCGAGGATTACGACCCGATCGACGATCTGCGCGGCTCCGCCGCCTATCGCCGCAAGGTCGCCGCCAATCTGCTGCGCCGGATCTGGGCCGGACAGAGCGAGCCGGTGAGCGTGATCCATGGCTGACCGCAGCCCCCTGCCCCAGGCGGCCCGCGCCGGCGCCGTCCATCAGTCGCTGCCGCACGACAGCGCCGACCTCCACGTCGCCGGCGCCGCGGCCTATGTCGACGATCTGCCCGAGCCGCCCGGGCTGCTCCACCTCGCCTTCGGCCACGCCACCGACGGCCATGGCCGGCTGGTCTCGCTCGATCTCGACGCGGTGCGCGCCGCGCCGGGCGTGATCGCGCTGTTCACCGCCGCCGACATTCCCGGCGAGAACAATGTCGGGCCGGTCGTGCATGACGACCGGCTGCTCGCGGTCGACGAAATCCTTTATCCGGGCCAGCCGCTCTTCCTCGTCGCCGCGACCAGCTATGGCGCCGCCCGGCGCGCGGCCCGGCTCGACAAGGCGGTCGTCGAGCCGCGCCCGGCCCTGGTCACGATCGCAGACGCATGGGCGGCCGGGGCCGAGATCGAGTCGACCCAGAGGATGGCGCGCGGCGATGCCGATGCCGGCCTCGCCGCCGCGCCGCACCGGCTGAGCGGCCATCTCGAGATGGGCGGCCAGGAGCATTTCTACCTGGAGGGCCAGGCCGCCTTCGCCGCGCCGGGCGAGCAGGGCCGGCTCCATGTCGTCAGCTCGACCCAGCATCCGAGCGAGGTCCAGCATCTCGTCGCCAAATTGCTCGGCCGCAGCCATGCCGACATCACCGTCGAGGTGCGGCGGATGGGCGGCGGCTTCGGCGGCAAGGAGACCCAGGCCGCGCCCTTCGCCGCCGCCTGCGCTTTGGTCGCGGCGGCGACCGGCCGGCCGGCCAAGTTCCGCGCCGACCGCGACGACGACATGAATTTCACCGGCAAGCGCCACGATTTCGCGGTCGATTATGAGGTCGGCTATGACGGCGACGGCCGGATCGAGGCGATCCGGATCGTGCTGGCGGCGCGCTGCGGCGCCACCGTCGACCTGTCGCCGGCGATCAGCGACCGCGCGATGTTCCACGCCGACAATTGCTATTTCCTGCCGGCGGTCGAGATCGTCTCGCACCGCCTGCGCACCCACACCGTCTCCAACACCGCCTTTCGCGGCTTCGGCGGGCCGCAGGGGATGATGGCGATCGAGCGGGTGATGGACGCGATCGCCTTTGCGCTCGGCCGCGATCCGCTCGAGATCCGGCGCGTCAATCTCTACGGCCCCGGCCGCGACCTGACGCCCTATCACCAGATTGTCGCCGACAACGTTGCGCCCGAGATCATCGAGGCGCTCGCCGAGCGGGCCGGCTACAAGGTGCGGCGCGCGGCGGTCGACGCGTTCAACGCGGAGCACGAGGTCCTCAAGAAGGGGCTCGCGCTGACGCCGGTCAAATTCGGGATCAGCTTCACCCTCACCCATCTCAACCAGGCCGGAGCGCTGGTCCTCGTCTATGCGGACGGCTCGGTCCATCTGAACCATGGCGGTACCGAGATGGGCCAGGGCCTCCACATCAAGATCGCCCAAGTCGTGGCCGATGTGTTCGCGATCCCCATCGACTGGGTGAAGGTCTCGGCGACCCGCACCGACAAGGTGCCCAACACTTCCGCGACCGCCGCCTCGTCGGGCTCGGACCTGAACGGCATGGCGGCGCGCGACGCGGCGATGCAGATCCGCGGCCGGCTCGCCGGCCTCGCCGCGACTTTGTTCGGCTGCGATTCCGAAGAGATCGCCTTCACGCGCGAAGGCGTCACCGGCGGCGGCCAGGTCTGCGCGTTCGACGATCTCTGCCGCCGCGCCCATCTCGCCCGCCTCTCGCTCGCCGCGTCGGGCTTCTACGCGACGCCCAACATCCACTACGAACGCGCCAGCCATCGCGGCCGGCCGTTCCTCTATTTCGCTTATGGCGCAGCGCTGAGCGAGGTCGTGATCGACACGCTGACCGGTGAGCATAAGGTGGTCGCGGTCGACATAATCCACGACGTCGGCCGCTCGCTCAATCCGGCGGTCGATCTCGGCCAGATCGAGGGCGGCTTCATCCAGGGCATGGGCTGGCTGACCACCGAGGAGCTGGTGTTCGACGATCGCGGCCGGCTGCTCACCCACGCGCCCTCGACCTACAAGATCCCGACCGCGAACGACCGGCCGCCCCATATGACGATCGCGATCTGGGAGCGGGGCGAGAATGCGGAGCCGACCATCCACCGCTCCAAGGCGGTCGGCGAGCCGCCTTTGATGCTCGCCATCTCGGTCTTCTCGGCGCTGACCCAGGCGGTCGCGGCGGCGGCGCCCGGCAAGGGCCTGCCGGCGCTCGACGCGCCGACCACGCCGGAGCGGGTGCTGGCCGCGATCGACGAGCTCAGGGCGCGGTGACCGACTGGACCGCGCAGGCGCGCGACGCGCTGCAAACGGGTCCCGCGGCACTCGTCACAATCCTCGCCACCGAAGGCTCGGCGCCGCGCGGACCGGGCGCGCGCATGATCGTGACGGAAGAAGGCCTCGCCGGCTCGATCGGCGGCGGCGCGCTCGAGCATCTGGCGATCGAGCAGGCCCGCAGAATTCTCGCCCTCGCGCCCGGCGCCTGGCGGGTCCAGGATTACCCGCTCGGGCCGCTGCTCGGCCAATGCTGCGGCGGGCGCGTCCGCCTGCTTGTCGAGCGCATTGCCGACCTGCCCGAGGAAGACGGACCGTTCGACGTCCGGCTGGACGATCGCGTCGAGCGCCGGCTGATCGCGAGCGGCACCGAGCCACCGCCCCTGCCGAGCGCGCGCGGGCCGCTTCCCGCCGCCGGCGCTCGTTTCCTCGAAGTGGTCGAGACCGACCGCCGGCCGGTCTCCCTGTTCGGCGCCGGTCATGTCGGCCGCGCCATCGCCGCCCGCGCGCCCGGCCTGCCGCTACACCTCAGCTGGTATGACAGCCGCCCCGAAGCGGCCGAGACACCGGGCGTCATGCTTGCCGGCGAAGAGGAGATGGTCGCCTGTGCCGCCGGCGCGTCCGATCGGGCCGCGATCGTCATCATGACCCACGATCACGGCCTCGATTATCGCCTGACCGCGGCCGCGCTCGGCAGCGCCGCACCCTATGTCGGGCTGATCGGATCGCAGACCAAGCGCGCGCGCTTCCTCACACGCCTCGCCGCAGACGGCGTCGACGCGGCGCGGCTGACCTGCCCGATCGGCCTGCCCGGATTGAAGGGCCGCGAGCCGGAGGTGATCGCGATCGCGACCCTGGCGCAGCTGCTGATGTTGCAAGGATCGGGATAGGACGTCGGATTTCGGGTCTTCGTTCGTCTAGTCTCGACCGGAAGGGGTGGAAGCAAAGGTGAACGCGCTGACCGAGATGCTGCGAAAGGCCCGCGCCGCGGTGCTGCGCCGCGGCGTCGCGCGCGACGAGGCGGACGATCTGGTCCAGGAGGCGTTCCTGCGGCTCGAAGGCTATGAACGCGCGCACGAGGTGCGCTCGCGCGAGGCCTTCCTGATCTCGACCGCGGTCAATCTGTCGATCGACCAGGGCCGGCGGGCGGCACGGACGCCGGCGGTCGGCTTTGCCGAGGCGCTCGCCGCCTTGCCGTCGACCGACGCCGCGCCCGACGAGGTGCTGGCCGGGCGGCAGCGGCTCGCGCACCTGCGTGAGGGGATCGCCCAGCTGCCCGAAGGGACGCGCCGGATCCTGCTGGCGCGGCGGATCGACAATCTGAGCTTCAAGGCGATCGCGGCGCGCGAAGGAATGAGCGTGTCCGCGGTCGAGAAACGGGTCGCGCGCGCGACCCTGATGCTGATGCAATGGATGGACGGATGGTGAGC
>JAYRLF010000477.1:0-2854 GCA_041905385.1 Allosphingosinicella sp. | reverse complement strand
TCATGCGGTCGACCAGGATCTCGAGGTGGAGCTCGCCCATCCCCTTGATGATCGTCTGACCGCTCTCATGGTCGCTGGTGACGCGGAAGCTCGGATCCTCGGCGGCCAGGCGCGACAGGGCGATGCCCATCTTCTCCTGGTCGGCCTTGGTCTTCGGCTCGACCGCGACCTCGATCACCGGATCCGGGAACTCCATCCGCTCCAGGATGATCGGCGCGTTGGGCGCGCAGAGCGTGTCGCCGGTGGTCGTGTCCTTGAGGCCGACGAGCGCGACGATGTCGCCCGCATAGGCTTCCTTGATGTCCTCGCGGTCGTTCGCGTGCATCAGCAGCATGCGGCCGACCTTCTCCTTCTTGTCCTTGACCGAGTTGGTCACGGTCGAGGCGCCCTCGAGCTTGCCCGAATAGATGCGGGCGAAGGTCAGGGTGCCGACGAACGGGTCGGTCATGATCTTGAAGGCGAGCGCCGCGAACGGCGCGCTGTCGTCGGCCGGGCGCGTGTCCTCGGTCTCGCCGTCCAGCTTGACGCCGCGAATCGCGGGAACGTCGAGCGGGCTCGGCAGATAGTCGACGACCGCGTCCAGCATCGGCTGCACGCCCTTGTTCTTGAACGCCGAGCCGGTCAGCACCGGCACGAACGAGAAGTTGAGCGTGCCCTTGCGGATCAGCTTCTTGAGCGTCGCGACGTCGGGCTCCTCGCCGCCGAGATAGGCCTCCATGACGTCGTCGTCCTGCTCGACCGCCATCTCGATCAGCTCCATGCGGGCCGCCGCGGCGGCGTCCTTCATGTCGTCGGGAATGTCGCGGATCTCGAACTTGGCGCCGAGGCTCTCCTCGAGCCAGACGATCGCATTGTTGTTGACCAGGTCGACGACGCCGACGAAGTCGCTCTCGAGGCCGATCGGCAGCTGCAGCACGGCCGGACGCGCGCCGAGCCGGTCCTTGATCATGCCGACGCAGCGGTCGAAGCTCGCGCCCATCCGGTCGAGCTTGTTGACGAAGCACATGCGCGGGACGTTGTACTTGTCGGCCTGGCGCCACACCGTCTCGGACTGCGGCTCGACGCCGGCGACGCCGTCGAACACCGCGACCGCGCCGTCGAGCACGCGCAGCGACCGCTCGACCTCGATCGTGAAGTCGACGTGGCCGGGCGTGTCGATGATGTTGATCCGGTGATCGTCCCAGAAGCAGGTCGTCGCGGCCGACGTGATCGTGATGCCGCGCTCCTGCTCCTGCTCCATCCAGTCCATCGTGGCGGTGCCCTCATGGACCTCGCCGATCTTGTAGGACTTGCCGGTATAATAAAGGATGCGCTCGGTCGTGGTCGTCTTGCCGGCATCGATGTGCGCCATGATGCCGATATTGCGATATTTCTCGAGCGGATGGCTGCGGGCCATGTCTTGTCTCCAGGGCCGGACTGCGGCCCGGCGTTAAATTGTTACCAGCGGTAATGCGAGAAGGCGCGGTTGGCTTCCGCCATGCGGTGCGTGTCCTCGCGCTTCTTGACCGCGTTGCCGCGATTGTTGGCGGCGTCGAGCAGCTCGCCCGACAGCCGGCCGGCCATGGTCTTCTCCGAGCGGCTGCGTGCCGCCGCGATCAGCCAGCGGATGGCGAGCGCCTGGGCGCGCTCGGTGCGCACCTCGACCGGGACCTGGTAGGTCGCGCCGCCGACCCGGCGGGAGCGGACCTCGATGCCCGGCTTCACATTGTTCAGCGCGTCGTGGAACACGCCGAGCGGATCCTTCTTGGCGCGGCTCTCGACCGATTCGAGGGCGCCGTAGACGATTCCCTCGGCGACGGACTTCTTGCCGTCGAGCATGACGCTGTTCATGAACTTGGACAGCACGATATCCCCGAACTTCGGATCGGGCAGGATTTCGCGCTTCTCTGGGCGGCGGCGACGGGACATTCGTTCAATTCCTTCTTTTCTTCAGCCTGGTCCGGAACCCGTCCGGGGCTTACTCCTCATGTTTCCCGGCGAAGGCCGGGACCCAGTCTGGACCCCGGCCTTCGCCGGGGTGGCTCTACGCGGGCTTGCGCCCGCTCGGTCACTTCGGACGCTTGGCGCCGTACTTCGAACGGCTCTGCTTGCGGTCCTTGACGCCCTGGGTGTCGAGCACGCCGCGCAGCACGTGATAGCGGACGCCGGGCAGGTCGCGCACGCGGCCGCCGCGGATCAGGACCACGCTGTGCTCCTGAAGGTTGTGGCCTTCGCCGGGAATGTAGCTGATCACCTCGCGCTGGTTGGTCAGGCGGACCTTGGCCACCTTCCGCAGCGCCGAGTTCGGCTTCTTCGGAGTCGTCGTATAGACGCGGGTGCAGACGCCGCGCTTCTGCGGATTCTGCTCCATCGCAGGGACCTTGGATTTGGCCTTCTGCGGTTCGCGACCCTTGCGGATCAGCTGGTTGATCGTCGGCATGAAGCCCTTCACTTCCTTCAAGTTACTCTACTGCGACGCAAAATGCGCAAAGGAGCCCCGGCGGCCTTTCCGGCCCCCCAGGCCTTTGCTTCACGCGCAGCAGTGTTCAGCTCAAAAAGCCCTTCAGGAGAGCGTCTGGCTTGTCAGCCACCACCAGCCCCGGGCGACGCGGCCTATAACCGCGACCCCTATGTGGGTCAACACGCGAAGTTTTGAAGGGGCGGGACGCTCGCCAGACCACAAAAATCGCGCGGCGGGCCTGACCCAATCTCGAGTCACCCCGACGAAAGTCGAGGCCCATGGACACGGACCGTTCCGATTCCTGCCGTACGTGTTCACGGATCCCGGGTCGAGCCCAAAGGCGCTAAGTTGGCGAGATCATTCCCCTCCCTGAGTACAGGGAGGGGTTAGGGGTGGGTTGGCCTCCACCCGCGG
>JAYRLF010000476.1:0-2856 GCA_041905385.1 Allosphingosinicella sp. | reverse complement strand
GTTCCAGACCAGGCTCCAGTGCAGGTGCGGTCCGGTCGCGCGACCGGTCGCGCCGACCGTCCCGATCGGCTCGCCCTGCCGTACGGCCTGGCCGGGTCGAACGCCCGCGCGGGCCAGGTGCAGGAAGGCGCTGCTCAGGCCCATGCCGTGGTCGATGATCACCAGATTGCCCTCGAGACTAAACGCTGGCGGCGGCGCCAGTGTCACCACGCCGTCGGCCGGCGCGACCACGGTCGCGCCCGGTCCCGCCGCGAAGTCGGTGCCGCTGTGATAGGCGGCGGGGACCCCGCCCCGGTAGATTCGCTGCGATCCGAAGACGCCGCTGATCCGGCCGCGCGCCGGCCAGATGAAGCGCTGCGACCAGCCCGACGCCGGCGAGCGCCGGTCGCGGGCCGCGCCGATCCGTGACAGCTCGCCTTCGCGGAGCCGCTGGAATTCGGGCGTCGGTCCGCTGGCGGGGCGCGGGAGGTTGATCGACTCGATTCGCCAAGCGCGCCGCGCGACGCTCAGCGGCTCGACCAGCTCGCGGCCGTCGGCAAGCCGGGCAGTCAGGCGCGCGGCCGGACCGGCATCGCGATCGAAGCCGATCAGGAAGCGGCCGTCGGACGCGATTGGGATCGGGCGGCCGTCGAGGCTGAGCGCGACGGTGCCGGCCGGGGCTGTGCCCAGAGCGAGTGCGCCCTGGACGGGCGGCCGATCGAGCCGGAATCGGCTCGCGGACGGCTGCAGCGGCGATTGCGCCGCGAGCGACGAGGAAGCGACCGCCAGCCAAAAGGCGCCGGCGACCCCTGCCTTCATTCCTTGCCTTCCGCCTTCAGCGAAGCCTCGGCCGAGACATAGGGCTCCTGCCGTTCGACGCTCCAATATTTGAGCTCCGACAGCGGGATCGGCTGGTGCGTGACCGCGCAGACGACATGGTCGCCGGGAACGAGCACGCGATAGGTGCCGGGCAGATAATGGAGCCGGGCGACCCGGCCTTTGTTGGACATCAGCATGACGATGCTCGAACCTGCGTGGGAGCATTCCCTCAATCACAACAGCTTTGGCTGATCAACCTTGCCGGTGCTCCGCGATCGCGGCGGCGGCGCAGCGCCGACCGCCGCATCGACCTCGCCGTCGCTGAATATCAGGCGCAACAGTCGCGCCTCGCGCGCCGCGGCGGCGGAGATCAGGACAGCGCCGTCGCGGTCCTCGACCCGCGCATAACCATGGCGGAGCGGCCGGTCGGGGTGGGCGAGCTCGGCGACCCGCCACAGGGCCGCCAGCCTTTCCCTCGCGCGCGCGTGCGCGGAGACCAAGAGGCCCGGCCGCAATGCCCCGGCGGCGTGGCCGAGCTCGCCGCGGGCGCGGTCGAGCCGTCCCTTGAGCGCGCGCGGCAGCCGGTCGGCGAGCTCGTCGAGGCGCTGGCGCTGCGGCGCCAGCAGCTGGTCGCGCTCCGGCCAATGACGCAACAAGGCCTGGAGCTGCTCCGCCGCCCGCTCGTGGGTTCGCCGGGCGCAGCGTTCGGCGCGCCGGCCGAGCTCGCCGAGCTGCCCGGCGAGCTCGCTGCGGACCGGAACGGCCAGCTCGGCCGCCGCGGTCGGCGTCGGCGCCCGCCGGTCGGCGGCGAAGTCGCACAGGGTCGTGTCGGTCTCATGGCCGACGGCGGAGATGGTCGGGATCTTCGAGCCGGCGACGGCGCGGACTACGGCCTCCTCGTTGAACGCCCAAAGATCCTCGATCGAGCCGCCACCGCGCGCGACGATCAGCAGATCGGGTGGATCCGGCATCGCGTTGAAGCCGCGGATCGCGGCGGCGACCTTGTCGGCCGCGCCCTCGCCCTGGACCGGGACCGGCCAGAGGATGACATGGGTCGGGAAACGGTCTTCGAGCCGGTGCAAGATGTCGCGAATCACCGCTCCGGTCGGCGAGGTGACGACGCCGATCCGCCGCGGTGCGAACGGCAGCGGACGCTTGCGCTCGGCGTCGAACAGGCCCTCCGCGGCGAGCTGGCGGCGTCGCTTTTCGAGCAGCGCCATCAGCGCGCCCTGGCCGGCGAGCTCGAGCCGGTCGACGACGATCTGGTAGCGCGAGCGGGCCGGATAGGTGGTGAGCTTGCCGGTCGCGATCACCTCGATCCCGTCCTCCGGCGCGAAGCGCAGGCTCGCCGCATTGCCGCGCCAGATCACGGCGTCGATGCAGGCGGCATCGTCCTTCAGGGTGAAATAGCAATGGCCGGACGAATGGCGCTTGAAGCCCGAAATCTCGCCGCGCACGCGGACATGATCGAACGCGCCCTCGACCGTGCGCTTGAGCGCCGCGGAAAGCTCGCCGACGCTGAGCGCGGGCGCGTTGTCGCCCGGCGCTTCGGTTGCTAGGAGCCCGGGCTCAGTCGGAGGGAAATCGTCGCTCATGAATGTGTTGCTCATCGGTTCCGGGGGCCGCGAACATGCGCTTGCCTGGAAGCTCGCGCAATCGCCGTCGATGAGCACGCTCTACGCCGCCCCGGGCAATCCCGGCATCGCCGAGCATGCCGAGCTGGCGTCGATCGATCCCGCCGATCACAGGTCGGTGGTCGATTTCTGCCGCCGCCATTCGATCGGCCTGGTCGTGATCGGACCCGAGGCGCCGCTCGTCGACGGCCTGGCGGATAATCTTCGGGCAATGGGCTTCCCCACCTTCGGCCCCAACAAGGTTCCGGCCCAGCTCGAGGGATCGAAGGGCTTCACCAAGGATCTCTGCGCCCGCGCCGGCATCCCGACCGCGCGTTATGCCCGCGCTTCCGACCGGCTCGCCGCCGAGGCGGCGCTGGAGGATTTCGGGCTGCCGGTCGTGATCAAGGCGGACGGGCTCGCCGCCGGCAAGGGGGTGATCATC
>JAYRLF010000044.1:7658-16438 GCA_041905385.1 Allosphingosinicella sp. | reverse complement strand
CATGAACACCGTGCGCTCCTCGCCCTCCTCGGACGGCTTCTTGTCGTTGTCGTCGCTCATGCTTTCACCGCATCTGGAAGGGAGAGGAGGGTCGGATCGCTGGCCCAGATCGCGACCACCGTGACATTGTCGGGCGCGCCCGCGGCGAGCGTCTTCTCGACCAGCTCCTCGGAAACCCGTTCGGGCGAGCCGCGGGCGAGCAGCCGGGCGATCTCGGCCTCCTCGACATAGCCGTGCAGGCCGTCGCTGCAGAGCAGGAAGACGTCGCCGGGCAGGACCTCGCCCTCGACCGAATCGACCTGGACGTCGTCTCGCACGCCGACCGCGCGGGAGAGGATGTGGCCCATCGGGTGGCCGACCGCCTCTTCGGGCTTCATGATGCCGCGGTCGACCATTTCCTGGACCTGGCTGTGGTCGCGACTCAGCTGGCGGAACTGGCCGTCCCGCAGCAGATAGGCGCGGCTGTCGCCGACCCATTGGACGAGATAGCGCTCGCCCTGGACGACGAGGGTGACAACGGTGGAGCCCATCTGGCGCTGGCGCTTGCGCGCCTCGACCAGGATCGCGCGGTTGGCGGCACGGATGGCATCGGCGATCCGCTCGCCGGCCAGGCCCAGCTCCTCGGGCAGCTCGACCTCGTCGAGCTTCTCGACGATCTTGGCCGAGGCCCATTCGCCGCCTTCATGGCCGCCCATTCCGTCGGCGACCGCCCACAGGCCCTGCATTTCGCGGGCGCAATAGCTGTCCTCGTTATGGGCGCGGACGCGGCCTTCATGCGTCTTCGCCCAGCTCTCGATCCGAAACGGCGCGAAATTCATCACCAGGCCCCCAAGGCGCCGACGGCGGCAAGGCGGCAGGCGCTCCTGCAGCGCATGCGGCGATGGATGCTGATCCGCATGTGTTCCCCCGATGGTCCGATGCCGGCCATCTAAGCACAGCTTCACGCGGCGATAAAGCGCGAACGGGTCCGGCGGAAGGCCCGACCATCGCGGCGCGGGCGTCGTCCGCCGGGCATCTTCCGTCGCCCGTCAGGCTCGGCTATGCACCGTCGTCCTTTTCAACGAGCGGGATCGACAATGAAGCTTTTCACCCTCTCCCTTGCCGCCGTGGCCCTGCTGGGCCTGTCCGCCTGCAACCAGCAGGATGCCGCCGGCAACAATACCGCCGCCGACGCCAATGCGGTCGCCGCCAACAAGGCCGCGCCGGCCGAGGCCAATGCGTCGGGCGACAAGCCGGCCGAGAATGAAGCGGCTCCGGCCGACGCCGCCGCCGCGGCCGGCGACAAGCCCGCCGACGACGGCGCCGCGACCGACGAGGCCGTTCCGGCCGACGACGGCAACAAGACCGAATAACCTCAGAAACTTTGCGAAATCGGGGATCGGCCGGGCCGGCCGGTCCCCATTTCCTTGACAGCACGGCCCGCGCCCCCATATGCGCGCTCCGCTGCTTGCACGGCCCCTTCGTCTAGCGGTCTAGGACGTCGCCCTCTCACGGCGAAAACACGGGTTCGAGTCCCGTAGGGGTCACCATCCTTCGCGATTTCTTATTCATTTTCAGTGTCTTGTACATCCGCGTTGGCTAACCGGCTTTCACGGTTAGCCAAATCATGCGCGATGACGCGTCCTAAAGTGAGGTCTGCGAGCGCCGCTTGCTCGACCTCGGCCGTGTAGATCGCGACCTCCGAATCGCCGCTCCAGCCGCCTACGGCCTTCAGCCCCTGATTTCCCGCCTCGAGCTGCGCCGCGCGCCGCGCGCCGGCCTTGCGCAGGCCATGGGCGGTACAATGGGGGAGCCCCGCCTGGTCGCACCATTCTCGCATTTTGTTGCCGAAACCTGCGGCCGAGAACGGCTTGCCATAGTCCGTCACAAGATAGGTCTTGAGCCCGACGCGCTGCATCGCGCCGATCGCTTCAACCAACTGAGGGGCCATAGGCAGGATTCGGACCTTGCCGGTTTTCCCTTGCCGATACTGGATCTTTCCGGCCTTAACCTGGTCTGGCCCAAATAGCCGCGCATCGCCGCGCCGCTGCCACGTCCAGAGCATGATTTCGAGCGCGAGGCGCGCGCGAGAGCCAAGCGGGTGGCGGTCCTGATACTGGCGAATTTCCGATTCGGTCCAAGTGTGATAGCCGCCCGTCTTCGGCGCCTTGATCCGGTCAGCGTCCTCGACGGGATTGACCGAAATCCAGTGCAGGCGGCGCGCATGGGCAAAGAGGCGCCGCAGCTGCTTGCGGAGATTCTGTGCGGCAACCTTGCCGCCGACGAAGCGCTTGCCAACCTGCCTTTTCTGAGAGCGCTTAAGCAGGATCGCCTCGATGTGCTCGAAGCTGAAATTCGCGACTAAGTCGCGGCCAAACTCGGCGCGGAAACTCTCGATCAAAAGCCGCCGTCGCTGTTGATCGCCGGCGCCTCCACTGTTGAAGTCCGCGCTGGCATAATAACGCGCAACCAGGTCATCGATTGATTGGGGAATTGCCCTCCCCTCGCCTGCCCTCGCCGGTTTCCCAGCTTCGCAAGCTGCCAGCTCTTCCTTGAACCCGGGCGTATCTGGCGGATTCCGGAAATAATAGGTCGGCTGACCGGTCTTCCGATAGCGCCAGCGCAGCTTACCATGTCGATCGGTGAAGCTGCTCACGTTCGGATAACGGCGTCGCTTCTTCATTGCTCAAGGACCCGGTCCAGAGGATTGCGCAGCGTTGACGATTCCTCGCCCAATTCGACCCGGATGCTTCCGTCTGGCGCGATCGTATAGCCACTCGGTTTCAGCCCGGCGTCCAGTGCGGCCCGAAGCGCTCGGGCGGCATCCGATTGTTTGAAGGCCGAGCGCCGCCCCATCGCCAGCTATTCCACCGGCTCGAGGTTGCCGTGAAAGCCCCCAGTCGCGAGTGTCAGGCGATCGCGCGCGTCGCACACAATTGCCTTCAAATCGATCCGGAGTTCCAGCCCGACTGCGGGTCTTTCAATTCCCGCGAGGTCCTTGGGGGTATAGAAGGTCGGTGCAATCGTCCCATCGGCTCGGGTTGCGAACATGATGGAAGCCGGATCGCCAGGGTAGGCCTCCCCGTGATCGATCGCGTATAGCTCCTGATGAGTCAAAAGGGCGATTCTGCTGTGGGCATAATTGACCAGGAACGCCGCTCCCGTTGCGGAGAGCGTGAATTCGTCGGTCAGATACCGCATCAGGAGCAGGCGGCTTACGTCGGCCAGGTCGTACCGACGCTGTTCGCCCTCGCCACTGGTGAGGCCAAGCTTGAGCCCATTATTGAGGCGCCAGGCGCGGACGGTGCTGTCTTTCACGCCGGCTGCAACCGTCGCAACACCAGCGCGAAGATCGGTCAATCGCTTAGAGGTTAGCATGATATCTCCTTTCTCGCCAACCTCTAGCGACTGATCAGCGATACGTCAAGCACTCAACGATTAGCACGGTTCCCGTCGCGCTTCCTAAGAAGCCTCGATCAGGCCGACTGTTCAGACTGTTCGTTGCCTTCGGCGCTAAGTCGCAGCACGCCCTCGACCTGCCAAACGGCTTCAAGCTTCGCATCGATCGATGCCAAGTGGGCCTTTTGAACGGTCGCGATCTCGCACAGCGCGTCGATCTGCCCAAGCAGCCAGGGTCGAATTGGCGTGATATCGCCCGCGTCTTGCGCCAGCTCCCTCACGCTTTCGAGGCCCCAGCCGAGGGCCTTCGCGAGCGCCGTCGCCTCGGATGCGATATCCTCGACCGCGACCAGTCCGTCTCTCACCGTATCGCTCATACCGCGAACATGGACGCTGCGCGCATCTTCTGACCTATTGCCAGCGCTGATCCGGCGAACGTCGGCAACGATCGATGCCCAAACCTCGGCGGAAAGTGAGAGACCACATTTTTGGCAGACGTCTAGCTTCTCCAGTAGTGCCTCATGAGTGGGCGCTGGAAACGTCAAGAGCGCCTTTTCGGCCGCCTCGATCATGCTCTGCAGGGAGGCGTGATCGGCCTCCAGGTCAGGGACACCTGCGTCTTCGGCCCGAATGTGAGCGGCCGGGTGCGCCCGCTCGACCTCCCACAGTGAGCGAAGGTGCTTCAGCCTTTGGGCCCAATGGCCGTCGGACGATGGCTCCCGCGTCGCGGTGCGCGCTAATTTAGTCGTCATGTTGTCCTCACTGGTTGGCTTCTCACAGCCTCAACCGCCGCGGGCGGTCACCGGGGGGTGAGAACCTGCCAGTGAGACAGGTCGACGGCTTTTAAGCCCTCTCGGGCTCTGGACATGGCGCATCGCCCCCGGCTATCGAAGCCGAGCTGCGAGGCGCCGCCAAGCGCCCGCCGTCACGATCGTGCCGCGCCAACGGCCGATCGCGTCACTGGTCCGGGTTCTCACACCCACCGGCACAGTGCCTTAGTCGAGATTCGCGCGCAAGCTTCCCCTTTCAGGGGAACCGCCGCGCTTCGCTCCAGTCGAGCGCCACGCGCTGCTGAGCGGCCGAGCTGCGCGCTAGGCGCTCGATCGCCGCCGCGATCGTCGCTTCCGGGATCCCGCGCCGGCGATGGTCGTCCAGCACCGCCTCCAGCTGCAGGTGGATCGAAGCGGCATCTACGGCTTTAATCGGCAAGGATCGGCCTCGAGTACGACCAGGGCGGCCGACGTCGGCCGCACGTCGCCACATTGCCTTAGTCGAGATTCGCGAGCAAGTTTCGCCGGGGACGGGGGACGAATGAGCGCAGCCGAAGAAATCTACAAACAGCACTCTGACAGCCAGTCGAGATTCGCATATTTCCTTCTCGGGGCCGCTGGCTCGGCCGTTGCTTTCGCGGTTCACCAAACAAAAGATGATGCGCTAAGCCTCTTGCATATTCCGCTGGGTGTTGCAGTCGTCGCGTGGTCCGCCAGCTTCATGCTGGGGCTTCGCTATCTGGGCTATCGACAAGTCCTCATGAGCGCGAATTTGGAGATGCTGAAGCTGCAGGACGGCACTCACCATCTTGGCCCTCAAGGTGTTGTGGTCCCGGAGTATGTCGAAATCGCGCGGAAAGCGTGTGACGAGATCAACGAAAAGGCCGGGGCTCGGGCGCGTTGGCAGCAGCGGTTTTTGGTCGTTGGCGCGCTCGCATTCATAGCTGGCCACGTCCTCGAAATGGCCGGTCGCGCCCAGCTCCTGTGATCATCCGTTGCCAGGATCAGGTTGAGCCGCTTTTCAGTCTCTGCGGCCTACTCTTGGGGCGGTGGCTCGCGCGTCGGTGCGGAGCGTCGAGGCCCTAGTTTATGCGAATTTTTCGCCATCCACTCCCGTTCCCAATCCTCGTTTCGAAGATGGTCGGGGAAAATCCGAACGTGCCTGTCGGGACGCCACTCTGCATCGAAAGATGATCGGCTGCCCTCAAGCCTGATATCGCATCGCTCGAGGAATGGCGGCTTCCCGTCTCGAAAGGTCGCGAACACCGTCGGCATGTCGCAAAAGCTATCGCCGACGTCGTCTATTTCAATGATCTCTCGATACGGCAGCCAGACGATCAATTTGAAATGCTGCTGGCATTCATCGGGCAGGTTCCACCAAAACCGCCGAGTCTCCTCCTCATGGCGCTCCAGCGGCTCCGGAGCTGGCCACATATTGGTCGCCTCATGCGGGTAGACTGAATTGTATCCGGTCGCGAAATCCCACTCTCCTGTCGCCGGATCGACGAAGGCCAGGAAATGTCGCCAAACGACCTCTAGGCCGTGTGGACCAGCGCCCAGGGCATTCACCGGCCTCCATAGGAATTCTTCGCGATCCCATGCCGCAAGTTCGATGTCCGGATACCGAGCGTCGCCAGGGTCGCGGATGACAATCGGTGTTCCGTAGCGCCCGCCTTTTTCAGTGATCCGGCGAATTTTGCGCTTCAGCGACGTGGTGCGCCGAATTGTGGTGGCGATGCTCTGGCGGCGAATCTGCAGCGAAATCCCGAAATAGGCGAACAGCAGATTGTCATTCTTGGGCTGGAACAGCTGGTCTTCGATCTCGCCTCGGCCCCAAATATGCACCTCCTGGATGCCGCGCTCGCGACACCATGCTAGGCACGCGTCTCGCGTTCGCTTCGAAAAGTCGCAGGCGGCTGCGAAAACCAGCCCATACAGGCCAACGATGCTCTCGGCCGGGATTGCGTCCAGATGCTTCTCGATTTGGGTCGGACCGATAGCCTTTTCGCGCTTGCACTGGATCAACCAGATGCGCTCGCGGACGTCTTCAGGCTCGGCATCGTCGCCCTCATCCTCACCAGCTGCGGGCTGCGCACCGATGGCCTCGATCGCGCGCGCGTCGAACCCTTCGTCGCCGCCGCTTCGCCCCGTCGCCTCCAGTCGCCGCCAAGGGCGAAAATCATAGATCAACTGGCGCACCAGGTCCTCGAACCGCTTCGGCTCCAGATGCTCGAAGGGGAGTGGGTTGAGGGTCCGGGTGACTGTCATGACCGGCCTAGCGAGCGCGATTTTCCGGCGCTGCAGGCGGTTCCGCGGCATTCTCGCGCCTCGCCCGGTCGATCACTCTCTCGATCATGTTTTGATAGGCTGGCGTCGGGCCGCCGACATCGTCGCTCATCGCCGTATCGTCGCGATGCAGCGTCGATTGAGCAGGGAGGTAGCCCATCGTTTGCCGGCCAGCTCGAAACAACATCTTATCACCGGAGGGCGTGAGCGCGAACCTCGCCAGGTTCACGCGCCGGCCACCTATGATGTCAAAAACGGTGCCGAAGAAGACGCCGTTCACTGTCACGCCGTCGAACATCGTCCGAGAATAAATGTGGTGCTGCTCCAAGCCTCGCGAGTAGATCTCACCTTCCCCGGAGCCACGATGAACATTGATTGACAGGATCAAGTCGCCCTGTTCTTCCCACTGTCGCATTTCGTCATCGGTGCTATCGACGATGCCCTCAATCCGGTTAGTCCAAGCTCCAGCGAAGGTCCGGCTGGTGAACAGGGCGTTGGCGAGATTGTCGCGCGCCTTCGGCGCCTCGGTAAACCATGAATTTATTTGAGCAGGCAGCGCCAGGAACAGGCCAAGCATGGTGAAAAGTGCGCCCATCGCAAACCAGGTTGCTCGGACGCGCCTAAGGCTTTTGCCGCCTGTTACCGGGGGAGGTGATGGCTCGGATTCGATGGGGTGTCTCCGCCGCTTTCGCGCAGGTTACGGCCTGTCGCGCAGCTGTTCCAGTCGAGCTCGCAATTCACGATTGATCGTGACGTTTGGCCGCGAGCTCAAAGCGTCCAGCGCGATTTTCGCCCAGCCTTTCTGAGTATGGGGATATTCTCCGCCGCCGGCGGCCATTTCGGCCACGATAAGCAGCAACCGGTCGGTAAGCTGCTCTTGGGCCCGCAATCGCTCGCTCAGCTCACTGGCGGGCTCGCTAGGCGATTCTAGGTCGCTAATTTGCATGGCCGCCCCTCCAATCGCGCGCGGTCTAGCGGTGGCGAGCGCACTTGCCAATATGTTCCAGTTTCGTTCACGTCATTGGATGGGCCTGATCAGACGAATCGCGGAGGTAATCGATTATGCCGCATTCACCTCGCGCGCCCACCTCGATAGCCCAGCGATGCGCAGCCGGCGCCGACGGGCTCTGCAGCTGGCGCGCCAAGTGCTGGCCGTCATCGGTGAGGAATTGATACGAGGGGCGCGCCGGGCCGAGGCAGAGGCCCGGGCAGATGATGACAGGTTAGGTGGCAGCTAGCCAGGCCGGCGCCAAGTGATCGGTCCAACGCCGTTTCGGTATCGGGTCCGGTGAAATTCGCTCCCCTATCAGGTCCGGCCAGTGCTTCAGCACCTGGACCCTCACGCCATCGCGATCGACGATGACCAGCTCGGCGCCACCGCCAATGAAGTAATGACCCCCGGCGTTCTTTTCCCGTCGCTGGGCCTCGAGGATTTCGAGACTCCCAACTTCGGGGTCGAAATCGGGACGCATATGCCGTTCCGCGCAGCGCACCATCGGGCAGACGACGGATGGTATCCAATGGAGCTTTAGAGGCTTCATCTCGGGCGGCATGAAGCCCTGATGCGTGCCACCCTGAGGCCGTTGCGTGCCTTCCTCCCAAATGGCGACAGCGAAAAATAGCATGACCCTTGCGGGGTCGAGATGCGCCCCGGTCTCCGCAAGGCGCTCAGCAGCGGCTTTGACATAGCCGGGAAGGCCAAACATGGCCGCGTCCTGGTCGCGCTTCGCATCGAGCCAGGCCTGCAGCTGGTTCTCCTCCTCTGGGCCGTACAGGCCGGAAATGCTGATCGCGATTTTCAGCCGATCAGAGCAGACGATCTTGGCCCGGAAGCCGGTGATTATGCCGTCGTACCGCACCGGATCGGTCTCGACATAGTCGCTGAACAGGTAACTGGCGGATCGACCAACAATCAGATTGAGCGCGGTCATGGCTCTAGATCGGCCTTCTGAGGCCGCCGATCGCCGCAGTGGCCGGCGCCTCTCCGATCTTGACGTTCGCTTCCTGCGCCGGCCTCGGCCGAGCCTTCGGCATCAGCAGCACGCTCCCGATGGTCGACACACCGGCAATGATGAGGTTGACGCCGACGACCGGGCTGATCGGCATCAGGATGATTCCCGCCGCGATCATCACCGCTCCGGCGATTGCGCTGAATATCTTGCCCATTTGAGACCTCGCTAGGGGCGGGGAGGATGAGAGAAGGCCGTATGTCGAACCGCGCTGCTATGCCGGTGCCTGCCCAGGGCGGTCCTCCCCGCCGTTGCTATCCGCCCTTCGCTTCCGATCAGGCGCCGGGGTTCTTGTAGGCGCCGCGGTGGTCGACGATGCCGGCGCCGAAGTCCATGC
>JAYRLF010000044.1:0-7648 GCA_041905385.1 Allosphingosinicella sp. | reverse complement strand
CCCTCGTGCGGATTTGCGGGCCGCTCTGTCCGTCCAGGTAGGCATGTTCGAACACCGGAGCGAGCGCGGGATCGGCGAAGAGATACCAGGGGTCGGCTGCAATCCGAGGGTCGATCAGGTGCATCAGCTTGCCATGAAATGGGTTTGTATCGTCGGCGCTAGTCGGGATTGTCGTTGCGACCAGCAGTTGTTCGACCACCGTTTCGTGCTTCGGATTTGCGAGGATATATTTCGGAGCGGCCGCCAGGGGGGTCTCTCCGTCCAGATCCTTCATGGTGCGCATCGCCAGGCGACCCGCAGATAGCTTCGTGACGTCCGGCGCGCCGCCTGTCGCCGCCAGGTTACCGTGAGTGGCGTGGAACAGCGCGACATTGTCGTAGGGCATCGTGGGATTGCTGTTGAGCAGATCGGCGAAAATGCCGGCTTCCGTCTCGGCGGCCATGCGCGACATGATCGTGATCAGTCGGGAGAATGCTTCGAGGTCGTCGTTGATGATCGCTTGGCGCGTGAGGGCGATGATTTCGCCGAAGGTCTCGACGCGGAAAGTCGTCTTCCGCTCTTCGAGGGCACCGTTCTTGAATTCGCCGTTCTCGAGCACCTTTCCGAGTTTGCCGCCGGAGGACAGCTGGATCCCACTCAGCTCGCGGAAATCCGGTGCCGATCGCTCGCGGCTGAGAACCTTGATCACGGATTCCGCGATCGCGAATTGGTCGTGAAGATGCCGATTGCCAGCTCCGGTCAATAAACCCGGAAAGTCGCTGGTCGACATGCCCGGCGTGGAACGACCCAGCCAATCGCTGCCGCCAGCTCGGCCGCCGCCGGCGGCGGCATTGAGCACATCGTCAGGGCTCATCCGGTGAACGTCTCGCACTCCCGATCGAGCAAGAAGCTCGCTGGCAAGTTGCACCATCGAAAGGCCGCGCAGTTCACGCGCCTGGTCGCTGGGCTCTTTGCCGCTCATGCGGGAGTACAGAGCATCCTCGATCGCGCGACTTAGGAAGGCCGGATTGTCGTACGTTTGCGAGCCGGCGCTCGCGGGGAAAGCGATGCCCCAGGCACGGGCTGGCGCCGTTTCGGCACGCTGTTTCTCGGCCATCGCCTGAAGCAATGCGGCCCGGGCCGCCTCGGTGCTGATGTCGCCTGCCTGGTTGAGCCTGACCAGCTCGTTCGCGCGCGCCTCCACCCCGAAGTCCTGCGCGGCCCGCACGAATTCGAGCGCGTCGACGGCGTTGAAGCGAGTGATGGTCAGAACGTCAGCGTTCGTTCCAGAAGGCCGTGGTTCTGCAGCAGGCGCGGCGGCGGCGGCGGCGTTCGATCGAATGAGCATGTCATCTTCCTGTTCGGTTGTGCCGGGATTTACCCCGCCAGCAGAGCGAACCCCGGCGTTCGCATCAGCGGGAACTGGAACAAGGCTGACCTCAAGCAATTCCCAGCGCTTCGCGCGCCAGCTCTCGCGCTGGGTCTCCGGATCCGTCTTGATGATCTCCCAGACGGAGACCTTGTATCCGATCGACACACCGCGAAGTTCGCGGCGCGCGACCATGCCCTCGACTTCTCGGCCGCGGTCAGTGTCTGCGAAGGTGAGCCGGCCAACCAGGTGTCCCCGTTCGATCCGAACATTCGAAATCGAGCCGAGGACGGCGCCTACCTCCCACTGGTTGTGAGCATCGAGCAGGCAAACCAAGCCGCTGTGTACGCGGCCGAGGTCGACGGCATCCGCGCTGATCTCCAGCTCTTCATCGAAATGGTAGCGCCGCACGGTCGCGCCTGACGACAGGACCGCTTCCACCGACCGTGTTTCCGCATTGTAGCTGGAGACCGATACGCCAGCGAAGCGGGTTCCTTGATAGCCGGAGATGGGCAGCGCTGCCTCGGCGGCCCGAGGATCGATCGCGGCTGTGGCGCGGGTGAGAAGAGAGCGGTCGTTCATGACCCGCATTAAGCCGCGCTGCAGCTGCGAGGTCGATTACACACGCGCGGCCAAACGAGGGCATAAGCGGACAAATGCGGCTTCGATTCAGGCCGCTTGCGCGAAATGAAGGGTAGCGACGGCGCCGGCCTCAACGACCGCGAGCAACTGAGCCCGCGTGTATCTGATCCGCCCGCCAGGGAGGTGACAGAAACCGATTTTGCCAGCGAGGCGCCAGCGCCGCAGCGTTCGCGGATGGACACCGAGAATTCGAGCCGCGGCCTTCTCGTCGTACCAGTCGACCAGCTTGCCATCCATGTTAAGCTCCGTTGCGTTTTCGTGAACAGTAAAGTTCACAGAGTTCAAAATCTGAAATGGTGCGAAAACTCCCAACCCATGCACGGCCGCCCACCGCATTGAGGGGCGGGGCCCGGGAAGGACCCGCGGACGCGACTAGGCCCGGCCTGCCGGGGCATGGAGCGCCAACGCTTCGTCGACACACTGCCGGATGAGCGCGCCGGCCTGCTCCGGCTCGAACCGGATGCTCAGGATCTCGGCAGCCGCCCTCATTAAGATGCTGACCGCCTCGGCTTGGCTGCCGGTGTGGCAGATGGCTGCTGCTTTCAACGCCTCGACCAGGGGAGAGACAGGGTAGGTTCCAATCATAGTTTTCTTCCTTCCTTTGAGTTTGACGGACAGTTGATGTTGTGGCGTTTCGCGCATGCCTGCCCGCCTACGGATGTGCGCCCATGGAGAAGTCTTGGAATAACTGTGTCGACTGTCCGGACTGTCCGTCATCGGCGGAATTCTGCGGCTTTCGGCGACGGACAGTTGACGGACAGTCGGACAGTTGGCGCCGCCTGAGCCGTCGATCTCGACCTGCTCTTGTTCGGTCACCCGTGGCCTCGACGGCCACCGCCTTCAGAAGCCGCGATCGACCGGCCCAACTGTCCGTCAACTGTCCGTCCTTCCTGTTCACTCTGATTGATCCCTCTTCGATTGCTGATGACGAACAGACGAACAGTTGTGCCCGGTGTCGCGCATGCCCGCCCGCCTACAGATGCGCGCTCATGGAGAAGTCCTAGAAAAACTGTGTCGACTGTTCGGACTGTTCGTCATTGGCGGAATTCCGCGGTTTTCAGCGATGAACAGTTGACGAACAGACGAACAGTTTGGGGGCCTCGCCAGCTGCTCGACCAGTCGCTTCCGACTGTCTTCGGCGACCCAGATTTCCGCCATCACTATACGATAGGCGAGGTCAGCGCGCGCACTGTTCAGCAACTGTTCGTCAGCTCGACGTGCGGCCTCGGTCAGCGCCAGCCCGGCATGTGCGCGGGTCTTCGCACCAGGCCGAAGGCGCACGCTCGGGAAGCCTCGCTTCCGCAGGGCGTTGCTGAATGAGCGAGGCGTGCCGCGACAGGCCGGCCGCGCGTCGGCGAAGCGTGACCAGGTGCGCCAGAGCTGGCGGGCGTTTCCGGCCCGATCGGGCCCGAGGTCGCATTCCGCATCCAGCCAAGCGGACAGCGCATCCGGATCCGGTTGAGGGCGCTGAAACCCGGTCATGGCGTCGCTGTCCGGGGGTCGATCGCGGCTGCCTTCCGGTTAGCCAAGCTTCCAGAACCCAGAGAGCACGAATTCGCGCTTTCGCGGCCGGTTTGCCAATCTATCTCACTGATTTTGCTCGATTGTGGTTTCCCCGTAGGGGTCACCACTCCATAAATTTCGATGACTTAAACGGGCAAAGCGTTGCTTCGGCCGCAGGCGGCTGACCGCGCTCCTGGCCGATCACGGTTTCAAGGTCGTCGAATATGGCGTCAGCGAGAGCTATCGCGCGTGCATGGAGCTGATCGCACTGAAGGAGGATTGAGCCCGCGCAGTGCCGGCCGGAGGGCAGTCCAACCTGCCATTGTCGCCGCTCGATCCTGCTGATAGCCGCTGATCCATGAGGATCGCGATCTGCACGCCGCTCCACGGAGACCCGAAGGCCGAGTTCACGGCCTCCATGGTCCAGATGGTGGCGACCACCTACGAGACCTGGCCGGCGGAGCGCGGTCCGATCGAGATCCGCTACTTCACGGCATCCGGCTCGAACCTGCCCGGCAATCGCGAGAAGTTGGTCGACATGGCGATCGAGGCCGGCGCCGACTGGATCCTGTGGGCCGATTCCGACCACAGCTTCCCGCGCGACAGCCTCGAGGCTCTGCTCGCAGCCGGACAGCCGATCGTCGGCACCAATTATCCCCGCCGCGCGGGCGACCATGAGCCGGTCGCGGCGATCTATGACGAGGCCGGCCAGGCCCAGCTCGTCTGGACCACCGAGGAGAAGGTCCGCGACAAGATCCTGGAGGAGGTTTCCTTCACCGGATTCGGCCTGCTGCTGATGTCTGTGGACGCGATTCGCGACCTGCGTCCCTTGTTCACCGCGGAGACCGGCTTCGGTATGTCGAACGAGGACGCGGTCGCATGCCACAAGATCCGGGCCGCCGGCCACCACATCTTCGTCCACCATCCCCTGTCGTGGCAGATCGGCCATGTCGCGACCCAGGTTCTGACCAATGCCAGTGCGATGGCGCTTCGCCAGCGACGCGAGATGGCCCGACAGATGGCCGAACGTCGGGGGCAGCGCCAGGCCGGGCGCAAGCCCTGAACCGACCAATCGGCCGTCCCTATCGAATGGGACGAGCTTTGGCCTTTCTCCACACCTTGCGGCTCGCATGCGCAACCGCCTGCGAATGAACGGGCGAAGTGGCGATCAGGGGCAGGCGTGGCTGTTCGGGATCGGCGCTATGCGCCGCGCAAGCCCATCCGAACCAGTGATTGGGCAATGGTTCGGGCGCTGCCGTCGATCGGACTGTTGATCGCAAGTTCGAAGATCCGCCGCGACGTCCCCTCGTCGCCGCGTCCGGCCGCCAGGATCGAACCGGCGAGCGCAGCCGAGTAGCAATTGCGGTCGAGCCGCAGCGCGGTCTCGCAGCGCTGGCGCGCCTGCTCGGTGTTTCCGTCGAGCAGGTCGAGCACCGCGAGCGAGCCGTGCGTCTCGGCGAAGGTCGGATCGATGTGCAGCGCCGTCTCGAACCGATCTCGAGCGGATCGACCGCCTGACCCTCGGCCGGCGCATAGAGCGCGATCCGGCCGACCGGCCAGCCGCCATCGACCACCTGGCCGATGCGGGCGATCACGACGTCGGCGCGATCGATGACGAGATCGCCGCCGCCGGCCGCCTGCAGCACATGGCCCTGCAGCGTCACCACGCGGCCGTCCTCGGCGCGGCGGAACTGGCCCTGGCGCGAATAGAGGATCGCGTCGCCGGACCGGACCCGGAAGAAGCCGGCGCCGCCGATCGCGAGATCGAGAGGATTGCCGGTATCGCTCATCCGGCCCTGGGCGAGATCGGCATGGGTGCGGGTCGTGGGGCGTTCAATTCAGGTACAACGCCCCTATGCCAAACCGCCGCGCCGGGCGACCTGGTTCAGCGCTTGGGACGGCTTGCTTGCCGGCTTCCTGTTCCGACGATGACGCACATCGGTCCTCTTCCTCCTGTCCACGCATTTGTAGGGGCGACCGCCCGAGGCGGGCGACAAACCGTGTCCGATCGCCGGGCGGGCGGCGAAAAAGCGAACGAGGCGCGTCCGTCATGCGTTGAAATTCCTGCGGCAGCGAGCCGGGCAGCAGCATTCAGTCGCGCCGGGAGCGGTAGAATCCTCAAAAATCCAGGTCACCTGCCGCGGAATGACTGTCGCGGACGCGTGGACGGGACACCTGCCCGAGGCCATGCCGATCTTTCCCGTGCCAAGCTCGGCAGCGGTGAAGATATGCCGCTCCGTCTGGCGAACCGAATAAAGAAGGAGCCTTAAGAATTCGGTACTCTTGCCCGGATACCGGCGGCATCCTTTCCGCCCGTTCCAAATCGGATCAGCGGCCGCCGCTCTCGGCTGCCGGCATCAGCACCTGGTCCACATTGTGGACCACGCCATTGGAAGCGATCGCCTCGCCGCTGAGCCGCGCATTGGCGCCGGCGCCGTCGCCGACCCGGATCGTGTCGCCGGCGCGCGACCGGGTGACGGGTCCGCCGCCGAGCGTGGCGAGCTCGGCGCGGCCGGCATCGCCGCGATCGATCGCGGCGCGCATGTCGCGCACCGTCACCGCGCCCGGGACGATATGGTGGCGCAGCAGCTCGACCAGGCGGGCGCGGTTGGCAGGGTCCATCAGGCCGGTGCGCGTATCCGCGGGAATCGCCGCGAAGCCGGAATTGATCGGCGCCAACAGGGTGTAGGGGCCGGCGCCGCGCAGCGTCTCGGCCAGTCCGGCGGCGTTCAGGGCGGCGACGAGATCGCTCTTGTCCGGCGCCGCGGCCAGGGCCTCGCCGATCGTTTGGCGCCGGGCCTCCTCATGCGCGGCGATCGCCGAGCCATTGGCGGCAAGGCTGTCATTGCCGCCCTGCCCGCCGCAGGCGGCGAGCGCCACGATGATACCGAAGGCGAGGACGAGTCGGTCGGATTGCATTTTCTGGGTCTCCCGGTCCCAATGACGGCCGTCAGGCGAGCAGCGAGATCACTTGCTCGATCAGCTGGGTTTGCGGATCGACCTGGTAGATCGAGCCGTCCGCATAGCGGTACCAGGCGTCATCGCTGTCGATATAATCGTCGCGATAGTCGAACGGCACGTTGTAGACGTCATAGCCGGCCGGCAGCGCGTCGCCGACGCCGAGCCCGCCCAACCCGCCGATACCGCCGGTCAGCAGCGCGACGATCGCATCGATCATGCCGTTATCCTCGTCGATCCGGTAGATCGCGCCATCGTCATAGCGGTAGAGCCAGTCGCCGCCGTCCTCATAATAAGAGCGGTAAGCGAGCGGGACGTTGTACACCTCATAGCCGAGCGGCATCGGCGAGCCGACCAGCAGGTCGGTGGCGTAGAGCGGATAAGCCCGATCGATCAGGCCGTCGCTGCGCAAATAGCGATAGACGATGCCGTCGTCGCCATAGCGGTAATAATAGTCGTCGCCGTCCGCGAACCGATAACGGTAGCGCAGCGGGACGTTGTAGGCGGCGGCCTGAAGGTGGCGCAGCTGTCCCGGCGGCAGGCAATAGGCATTCTGCCTGGCAAGGCCCGGCGGGCAATCGGCGCGGCCACCGACCATGAGCAGCGGCGCCGCGCGGAACAGCCGATCGGGCGCGCGACCGCGGCGCTCGCCGGGCAGGATCCGCAGCGGCGATCCGGAGGCGAAACGGCCCCAGTCGCGGCGGTCCTCGCGCACCTGCCGCCGTTCGGCGCGGCGCTCGTCGCGACGCTCCTCGCGGCGCACCTGACGCTCGGCCTGACGAACCTCGTTGCGGCGGAGATCGCGTCGCTCCTGCCGGGCCAATTGCCGCGCCGCGCGCATATCGCGATCGACCCGGATCGCCCGGCGCTCCTCGCGCTGAACCTGCGCGGCGGCGCGCTGCTGCGATCGCCGCAGCGCGCGGACGTCGGCGCTGCGGTCGCCGCGCATCATCCGCGGATCACGGCGCGCCTCGCGCTGGACATTGCGGGCCTGAGCGCGCTGCACGGATCGCGCTTCGGCGCGCTGGCCCTGACCGCCGCGCTGGGCGCGCTGCTGGCCGCCGCCCTGGCCACGTTCGGCCGACTGGCCGCCGCGATCATGGCCGCGGCCATGTCCCTGGGCGATCAGCGGCGTCGCCATCGCCATGCAGGCCACGCCTCCAAACAGGAAAATCTTACGCATCACATAAACTCCGA
>JAYRLF010000475.1:0-2867 GCA_041905385.1 Allosphingosinicella sp. | reverse complement strand
GGTATACGTCGCTATGGATAGATCCGGAATCAGATCGAGGTTCGATCGCAGGAACTCCCTCAATCCGAAGAAGCCGGAGTGTGCGTGACCGGTCATGTTGTAGATCGAGGCCGTATCGAAGCGCGCCTCGATGTAGAGGGTATGCTCCGTATCCTCATCGACGAGCCATTGCCGGAAGTCAGCCTTGTCGTCGCCCCGCGGGTTGCTGTGGAGTTGCGTTGCTCCTGAATCCGGCACGTCCCAGGTTAGATCACCGCGCTTAAAGGCGCGGTCTAGGGCCCGCAGCTGCGCCATTGGGACCCGAGTCGCATCGGCGAGGTAGGAGGCGAACAGCTGCGCAAGCGCACGATACGTCTGTGGCTCTGCCGTCGATAGCAGCGACTCGTGCAGCCCGCCGAACCCGCTCCGCGTGAAATTAGAGCTTCCGTAATACGCGCGGGTTCCGTTCAGGTACAATTTAGTGTGGACTCTGGGGAGCCCGTAGACTTCGACAGACCGGCCGCAACGCCCAGCCAGCTCTACAAAGTCAGCGGGATTGTTGTCGAGTGGGCGGTGTGGGATTCCGGCCGCCGGCAACCGGGTGATAATCCTAATCCGGGTGTGGCGTGCAGGGTCGAGCCTGCGGAGTGCCCACCTAGTGGCGAACGGAGCGATTAAGTCCAGACGGCCGCCATCGATGACATTGTTAAAGTCGTTCTCGCCTGGCTTATCGATGGTGCGATCAAAGATCACGTGGTCCTCCCGTCCTTTATTTCAGCGCGAGCAATTCGGTGGTGCGCCGAAGCTCGGCTTCGGCGCGGGTGATGTGATGGGAGAGCACAATCCGCGCCGCCAGCCGCTTCTCCGCCGCGGCCGCCTTGCGCAGGCGAGCCACATCGCGGACCTGCCCCTCGTGCGCCGCCAGCGCCGCTCGCCGGCCGATCGCCTCGTCGGCGCTGGTCGGCAGCCGGAAAACGCCGGAAATGCGCGCCGCGGCAAAGGCTTCGACGCGGTCGACCACCCCCTCGTACAACGACCATAAGGTGGCGGCGGGCAATCCTGCGACCGGCAGGCTGGCGCTGAAGGCGTCCGCGACGTCGTCCATCGGATCGCCGATCGACGGGGACGTGACCAGCCGATCCACGACGAAGCGATCCGCCTGCCGTTCATGCCGCCGCTTTGGCGCGACGCTCAGCGCAGCGGCTTCGGCGCCGCCGATAATGAGGATCAGCGGATAAGGAATCGCTCCGTGGGCGATCTTCGCCAGCCGCATGACGTTGGCGCCCTCGCGGACATCCAGCGTCAGCACCGCGATCTCCGAATAGTCGCGAGCATCGTCCGCGAAGGCGGGCACGCCGATGGTGCCGGGCTTCAGGCTGGCGCGCCAGCGCAGCCGCTCGATCCCGCCCTCCACCAGCTTGCGGTCGCCGGCGCCGGTCGCGCCATGATCAGCCAGCAGCGCCTTTGGCACCCGCCGCTCCATCCGCGCGCTGGCGGGCAGCGCTAGTGCGTCGAACAGATGGTCTATCATAGTAGGTAGGGCATCATGCCGGCGGCATCACCGCGACCCAGGAGACCAACTCCCAATCGTCGATCCCGGCGAAGTCGGCGCCGCCGACAGTGCCGCCCGGCGAAAACAAACTGGCGACCGCGCGCTCCTCCGCCTTGCCGGTGACGACGCCGATCGCGGCGGCGAGCAGATCCCGCCACTGCTCCATCGCAAGGCCGGTGCGGGTTTCGGCGTCGAACCGGTCCCATGCCGCGACGTCGAGCTCGCGTCCTCGGTCGCCCACCCACTTGAGGCGGTCGAGCACGCGCTTGGCTTGTCCTGGCGGCAGCAACGTCGCGCCACCTTCGCCGATGTGCAGCAGGACGTGCGGGCGGAGTGGGTCCGACTGGGCAATTGCCGCAAGCGCAGCCGGCGTCTCGGCCCGCAGGCAGAAGATTGCGCCGGCGGGGATGTCGTCGGTGGCGGTGACGACGGCGTGGGCGGTCAACGGCATCCGCCCTAGCGCGGTGCGTTCGTCGGCGTTGAGTCCCGCCAAGTCGATCCGCAGGTCGTTGAGCGTCAGGTCCGCTATCGACACGCCGGACGAGAGATCCTCCAGGTCGATCACCGTCGTCTGTAGAGTCTCGAGCTGGCGGCGGCGATAGTCGAGGTCGTTCATCGTGTCGCCGGCCTGCGCCTCGATAATGTTCTCCTCGCCCGTCGCCGATACGTCGAGGAGGACCATGCGCCCGGACACGCGGCGCTCGAGGTTGATATAGGCGTCCAGATCCATGTTCGGCCAGAAATTGACCAGCTGGATTTCGGCATTGGTCGAGCCGAGCCGGTCGATCCTGCCGAAGCGTTGCACGATCCGAACCGGGTTCCAGTGAATGTCATAGTTGATCAGGCAATCGCAATCCTGAAGGTTCTGACCCTCGCTGATGACGTCGGTGGCGATCAGCAGGTCGATCTCCGGCTCCTCGACGTCGTCGAGTCGGCCCTTCGACCGCGGCGAAAAGGCGGTCAGGATCGATCCCAGGTCGGTCCGGATGCCCTTGGTCGTCACCTTGTTGGCACCGCCTCCCGTCACCAGTGCCGTTTCCACGTCGATTGTGGGTGCCAGTTCGCGGTACAGATACGCCGCTGTGTCCGCGAAGGCGGTGAAGACGATCACCTTGCGGTTGCCCGCGTTAAAGGGCGCGGCCTGTTTGTCGGCGATGAACCGGCGCAGCGCGGCTAGCTTGGCGTCGCGCTCCGGCGTGATGGTCTTCGCCGCGCCGAGCAGCGCTTCTAGCAGCAACCGGTCCGCGATCAGATCCTGCCGCCAACGGACGCGGTCCGCATCGGCGAGCAGCACCCGCACGCTGCGACCAACGCCCAGCGTTTCGAAAAGGGGATC
>JAYRLF010000474.1:0-2881 GCA_041905385.1 Allosphingosinicella sp. | reverse complement strand
ATGTTATCGGGCCGGTCCGGTCTGTCGGGGGCAATCGGAGCGACCGCGGCTCCCCGCCGCCGCGGCCGCTCGCGCGCGACCGCGCGCGCGGCCTGCTGCTGCTCGAGGATTTCGGCGACGAGCGGGTTGCGCCGCTGCTGCTTCGCGCGCCCGAGCGCGAAGCGGAGATTTACGACGTGGCGGTCGGCATCCTGGCGCGGATCGCGGCGCAGCCGGCGCCGGCAGGCCTGGATCCCTATGACGACGCCGTCATGACCCGCGAAGTGGCTCTTTTCACCGATTGGTACGTTCCGGCGGTTGGGCTCGAAGTCGACGAGGATAGCTATTTCGCCGCCTGGCGCTCCGCCTGGCAGGACGTGCTTCGGGTCGTCGAGGACCATCCGGTGATGGTGCTGCGCGATTATCATGCCGACAATCTGATGGTGCTGCCGCGCCGGGACGATCTCGGCCTGCTCGACTTTCAGGACGCCTTGGCCGGCCATCCGGCCTACGATCTCGTCTCGCTGCTGCAGGACGCGCGCCGCGACGTCTCCTGGGCGCTCGAGGAGGTAATGCTCGATCGCTATGCCGCGCTCGCCAACATCGCCGATCGCGACAGCTTCCGCGCCCAATATGAAGTGCTCGGCGCGCAGCGGAACACGAAGATCCTCGGCATCTTCACACGCCTGTTCCGGCGGGACCACAAGCCGCATTACCTGCCGTTCCAGCCGCGGGTCTGGGGCTATCTGGAGCGCAACCTCGCCCATCCGGCGCTGGCCCCGGTCAGGGAGTGGTTCGACGCCAATATCCCGGCCGAAAAGCGCGCCGCCGCCTGGTCGCGCGAGGCGACAGCATGAGCCGCTACAAGAAGCCGCTGGCGCTGCGGCCCAATCCCGGAGTCGCCGTCCCCGAGACGGCGATGGTGATGGCGGCGGGGCTGGGCAAGCGCATGCGGCCGCTGACCGCGACCCGGCCGAAGCCGTTGATCGAGGTGGCCGGAAAGCCGCTGATCGACCATGCCATGGATCGACTGCGGGCTGCGGGCGTCCGCAAGGCGGTGGTCAACGTCCACTATCTGGCCGACGCGGTCGAGGCGCATCTCAAGAAACGGGTGAGCGGCATCGACATCGTCGTCTCCGACGAGCGCAAGCAGCTGCTCGAGACCGGGGGCGGCATCGTCAAGGCGCTGCCCGAGATCGACGTCGACCCCTTCATCACGGTCAATGCCGACAATCTCTGGATCGACGGCCCGGTCGACGCGCTGAAACTGCTCGCCTCGGCCTGGGACGAATCCAAGATGGACGCTTTGCTGCTGCTGGTGCCGCTGGCGCGCGCCAATTGCCACACCGGCCGCGGCGATTTCCACATGAGCGCAACCGGCAAGCTGCGCCGGCGCCGGCCCGGCGGGGTGGCGCCGTTCGTCTATACCGGCATCCAGATGGTCTCGCGGCGCCTGTTCGTCGGCGAGATGCCGGAGGGGCCCTTCTCGACCAACATTCTCTGGGACCGCGCGATCGAGGCCGGCCGCTGCTACGGCAGCGTCCATCAGGGCCTTTGGTTCGACGTCGGCCAGCCGGCAAGCATCAAGGCAGCCGAAGAAATGCTGGCGACCGTCTAGCCGACCCTTCGTGAAAATTAGGGCAGTGCCATTTCAGATGGCTCGCCGCTACTCTCCCACCCCGTGAACCCCGCCGTCTTCACGATCCCGATCCACCGCGCATTCGCCGATGCGCTCGCGGCGGGGCTGATCGCGCGCTTCGGCAAGGCGCGGACCGGGCTCGCGCGCGGGCTTGTGCTGGTGCCGAACAATCGCGCGGCGCGCGCGATCCAGGATGCGTTCGTGCGGCGCTCGGGGGGCGGGCTGCTGCTGCCGCGGCTGGTCCCGATCGGCGATGTCGAGCTCGACGAACGGATCGGCGCGGCGCTCGAGCCGCTCGTCGAGGGGGAGGGGATCGCGCCCGCGATCCCGCCTGTCGAGCGGCTGATGCTGCTCTCGCGGCTGGTCCAGCGCCATCGCGGTGTCGACGCGACCGAGGCGCTGCGGCTGGCGGAAGATCTCGGCCGAACGCTCGATCAGCTCCATGTCGAAGAAGTGGATCCAGGGCGGCTCGGCAGCTTCGCCGCGGATCTGCCCGATCTGTCGATCCACTGGCAGAAATCGCTCGATCAGCTGGCGCTGATCCTGGCCGACTGGCCGGCCTTGCTGGCCGAGCGCGGGAAGATCGATCTCAGCGATCGCCGCAACCGCCTGCTCGATCGGGTCGCAAGATGCTGGCAGGATCAGCCGCCGGGCGGATTCGTCTGCGCGGCCGGGATCACAACCGTGGCGCCGGCCGTGGCGCGGCTGCTTCGGCTGGTCGCGCGCCTGCCGGACGGGATGGTGGTGCTGCCCGGCCTCGATCTCGACATGGCGGAAGCGGAATGGGAGGCGCTTGCGCCGGCCGACTCCGAAGCCGTGGGTCGCCGCGGCATCGAGACCCATCCGCAATTCCATTTGAAGCTGCTGCTCGACCGGATGGGCATCGGCCGGGGCGAGGTCCTCAAGTGGCGGTGGGGCGGCGGCCGCGATGCGCCGGCGACACGGAGCCGGGCGGCAGCCCGTGCCATGGCACCCGCCGCCTTCACCGAGAAGTGGCAGACATTGCCCGCGCGCGAGCGCCGGCTCAGCGGCGTCCGCGTGCTCGAGCTGGCCGACCCGGCGGAGGAGTCGCAGACCATCGCGATCGCCTTACGCGAGGCGATCGAGACGCCGGGACGGACCGCCGCCCTCGTCACCCCGGATCGCGCGCTCGCCCGCCGCGTCTCGGCACATTTGCGGCGCTGGGGGATCGAGGCGGACGATAGCGCCGGCCGGCCGCTGTCGCAAACGCCGCCGGGCACATTGCAGCTCGCTCTGGCGACG
>JAYRLF010000043.1:0-16631 GCA_041905385.1 Allosphingosinicella sp. | reverse complement strand
CTTGCAGTGGACGCAATTCTGCGCGTTGATCTGAAGGCGGGACTGCCCCGATTCCTCGACGAATTCATAGACTCCGGCCGGGCAGTAACGCTGCTCGGGCCCCGCATAATCGGTGAGGTTGACCGCGACCGGGATCGACGCGTCCTTCAGGGTGAGGTGGATCGGCTGATCCTCCTCATGATTGGTGTTGGACAGGAAGACCGACGACAGGCGATCGAAGCTGATCACATTGTCGGGCTTTGGATAGTCGATCGGCGGCACCAGATCCTTGCGCCACAGGCCGACATTGTCGGGATGATGCTTCATCGTGAACGGCAGGCCGATCTTCAGATAGCGCATCCACATGTCGGCGCCGGCGAGCACCGTCCCCATCGTGCCGCCCCATTTTGCGACCAACGGCTCGACATTGCGCACCATCGAGAGCTCCCGGGCGATCCAGGAGCTGCGCACGCTCGGCTCGTAATCGGCGAGCAGGTCGCCGCTGCGGTCGGCCGCGATCGCCGCGAAGGCGGCTTCGGCGGCGAGCATGCCCGACTTCATCGCCGTGTGGCTGCCCTTGATCCGGGGCACGTTGACGAAGCCCGCGGCGCAGCCGATCAGCGCGCCGCCGGGAAAGGCGAGCTTCGGCACCGACTGCCAACCGCCCTCGTTGATCGCGCGCGCGCCGTAGGAAACGCGGCGTCCGCCCTCGAGGAAATGGCGGATCGCCGGATGCTGCTTCCAGCGCTGGAATTCCTCGAAGGGCGACAGCCAGGGATTGCGATAGTCGAGCGCGACGACGAAGCCCAAGGCGACCTGATTGTTGTCCTGATGATAGAGGAAGCCGCCGCCCCAGGCGTCGGTCAGCGGCCAGCCCTGGGTATGAATGACCTGACCCGGATGATGTTTGTCCGGATCGATGTCCCAGAGCTCCTTGAGGCCGATGCCGTAGGTCTGCGGCTGACTGTCGGCCTCGAGGTCGAAGATCCGCTTCAATTCCTTGGTGAGGTGGCCGCGCGCCCCTTCCGCGAAGAAGGTGTAGCGGCCGTGCAGCTCCATGCCGGGCTGATAGTCGCCCTTGTGGGTGCCGTCGCGGGCAACGCCCATGTCGCCGGTGGCGACGCCCTTGACCGAGCCGTCCTCGTTGAACAGCACCTCCGCGGCGGCGAAGCCAGGGAAGATCTCGACGCCGAGCGCCTCGGCCTGGCCGGCGAGCCAGCGGCAGAGATTGCCGAGGCTCAACGTATAGGTGCCCTCATTGCTCATGAAGGGCGGCATGAAGGCGTGCGGGATCGAGAATTTCTTGTTCTTGGTCAGCACCCAATGCTGGTTGATCCGGACCGGCACGGTGAGCGGGCTGTCCAGCTCCTTCCAGTTCGGCAGCAGCTCGTCGAGCGCCTTCGGATCGACCACTGCGCCGGACAGGATATGGGCGCCGACCTCGGAGCCTTTCTCGAGGATGCAGACGCTGAGCTCGCGCCCGGCCGCCTCGGCGAGCTGCTTGAGGCGGATCGCGGCGGCAAGGCCGGACGGGCCCGCCCCGACGATCACCACGTCATAAGGCATCGATTCACGGGCCGTCATTGGTCCCTCCGCCGCTCCTGTTCGTCGCAAAGCCCTAACGGCTTGCAGATAAACACGGGTCCTGTGATTGACCAGCCCGGCTTGGGCTGACTCAATTGGTTAGATCGCGTTTAGGATTGGTGCATGAGTTCGGATTGGGCGACGAGCGCGCTGGCTTGGTGGCAGGAGGCCGGCGTCGACACAATTGTCGGCGAGGAACCGCGCAACTGGCTCGCTCCGGCGCAGAAAGCGATCGCGGCGGTTGCTGAGCCCGCACCGGCTGTCGCCCCGCCGCAGACGCTCGCTGAATTCCAAGCCTGGCTGAATGAAGGCCTGGACCTGCCCTTCGCCTCGCCGACCGCGCCGCGGGTCGGGCCCGCCGGCGATCCCGAATGCGGGCTGATGATCCTGGTCGACATGCCGTCGGTCGAGGATGTCGCCGCCGGCCGGCTGCTGTCCGGGCCCGCCGGCCAATTGTTCGACCGGATGCTGACGGCGATCGAGCTCAGCCGCGAGACCATCTATCTGGCGCCGCTGTCGCCGGTGCGCAGCCCGAGTGGCGCGATCGACGCGCGCAGCGCCCCCATTCTCGCCGGGATCGCCCGGCGCCACGTCGCCCTGGTCCGTCCCAAGGCATTGCTGCTGTTCGGTGACGCCTGCGCCAAGGCGCTGCTCGGAACGGCGGTGGCGGGGGCACGCGGGCGCTGGCACGATCTCGACACGCCGGCCGGTCCGATCCGGACCGTCGCGACGATCCGGCCCGAGAAATTGCTCCAGCAGCCGGGGCTGAAGACGCTGGCTTGGGCCGACCTGCAGATGCTGATGGAAGGATATAAGGAATGACGGCGTTGCGTGCCGGTCTGGCGCTTGCCGGCCTCCTCCTTGCGGCCGGTCCCGCTCTGGCCCAGACCCCTTCCGCGGCAAGCGCGGCGCGCGGCTTCGCCGTGCCGGCCCAGCTGTCTGCCGCCGAGCGCGAGAATTACACCGCCATCTTCGCCGATCTCCGCGCCCAGAACTGGGCCGGCGCCGCCGGCCGGCTCGACGAAATGCGCCCGGGCCTGCTGCACGACCTCGCCCGCGCGATGCTCTTCACCATGCCGGGATCGCCGCGGGTCGAATCCGAGCCCCTCTTACAGCTGCTCGAGCGCGCGCCGGACCTGCCCCAAGCCGCCGACCTCGCCCGCCTCGCCACCCTGCGCGGCGCGACCAGCCTGCCGAACATCCCCGAACCCGCGCGCCTCGCCGGCCTCGCCGGCCAGCCGCGCCGCGCGCGGCCGCGCAACATCCAGGGCGATCCGGCGGCCGATTCGCTCGAGCCCCTGATCCAGCCGCTGCTCGTCGCCGACCAGCCGTTCGAGGCGGAGACGATCTTCAACGAACGCAGCGCAGATCTGACCGAGGCGGCGCGCACCGCCTTTCTGCAGCGCATCGCCTGGGTCTTCTTCCTCAACGGCCATGATCGCGACGCCCGCCGCGTCGCCGACCTGGGGCGCCAGGGCCCCACCGAATGGGCGATCCATTCGGACTGGGTCGCCGGCCTCGCCGCCTTCCGGATGGGCGACTGCGCTGCCGCCGCCAGCCATTTCGCGACCGTCGCCTCGCGCTCCGGCGATATCGAGCTCGCCGCCGCCGGCCATTATTGGGCCGCGCGCGCCGACACGGCCTGCGGCCATCCGGAGCGGGTCCAGGGCCGGCTGCAGACCGCCGCGCGGCTCGGCGAGACCTTCTACGGCCTGCTCGCGCAGAGCGCGCTCGGCATGAACCGGCGCCCGGCCGACCTCAACCTGTTCTCGGCCGAGGAATGGCGCGCTCTCGAAGGCCATCGCAACGTGCGCGTCGCGGTCGCGCTCGCCGAGATCGGCGAGGTCACCCTGGCCGGCGAGCTGATCCGGCATCAGGCCAGGATCGGCGGCTCTCGCGACCATGAGAGGCTGCTCCATCTCGCCGCCCGGCTCAACCTCACCAGCACCCAGATGTATCTTGCCTATAACGGGCCGCGCGGCATGCGGATCGACACGCACGACCGCTATCCGACTCCGTCCTGGCGGCCGACCCGCGGCTGGCGGGTCGAGCGCGCGCTCGCCTTCGCCCATGCGTTGCAGGAATCGAATTTCCGCGCCGACGCGGTCAGCCCGGCCGGCGCCCGCGGCCTGATGCAGGTTCGGCCCGGCACCGCCGGCGACATGGCCCGCGCCCGTGGCGAGAGCTTCGAGCCCGGCTCGCTCAACCAGCCTGCGGTCAATCTCGAATATGGTCAGCGTTATATCGAATATCTGCGCGACCTGCCGAGCACAGGCGGGCTGCTGCCGCGCGTGATCGCCTCCTACAATGCCGGCCCGGCGCCGATCGCCGAGTGGAACACCCGCTTCGACCAGGGCGATCCGTTGCTGTTCATGGAGTCGATCCCTTATTGGGAGACGCGCGGCTACGTCCCGATCGTGCTGCGCAATTACTGGATCTACGAAGAGGAGACGGCCGACCGCTCGCCGAGCCGCCGCGCGCTCGCGCAGGGCCTGTGGCCGCGTTTCCCGGGGCTGTCCGGGGCCACGGCGGTCAGGATCGCGCCGAGGAGCCGGCAGAGCGAAATGGGAAGCGGCGAATGAAACAACTCCTCCCCTCCCGCTCGCGGGAGGGGATCGAGGGGTGGGAATGAACTAGGTGCAGCGCACCGACCACGACATTCCCACCCCCTAACCCCTCCCGCAAAGCGGGAGGGGGGATTAACCGGCCCTAAGTTTGTTCTTGATTCGTTCCACTCCGTGCCTTACTCTTCCCCCATGCCCCGGCCCGACGTCCGTCCCGGCCGGGGTGCGCCCGAGAATCGCACCCCGGACCGCTTCAACCTGCCGACGCGGGAGACCGACGGCGACTGGCTGGACCAGCGCGAGGACTTGGATGGCGAGGCGCCGCCGCTCCGGACGACGGTGACGATCGAGCATCCGAAGACGATCATCACCCGCAACGCCTCGCCGGACATCGGTTTCGACCGCTCGATCAACGCCTATCGCGGGTGCGAGCATGGCTGCATCTATTGCTTCGCCCGCCCGACCCACGCCTA
The DNA here is from genome assembly GCA_041905385.1 of Allosphingosinicella sp. Taxonomy (GTDB): domain Bacteria; phylum Pseudomonadota; class Alphaproteobacteria; order Sphingomonadales; family Sphingomonadaceae; genus Allosphingosinicella. The sequence continues at coordinate 12,031 of JAYRLF010000043.1, read as the reverse complement.
TCACGATCTCTCGCCGGGGCTCGACTTCGAGAGCCGGCTGTTCGCCAAGCCGAACGCCGCGGCGCTGCTGCGCGAGGAACTGGGCAAGCGCGGCTACCAGGTGCGGCCGATCGCGCTCGGCACCAACACCGATCCCTATCAGCCGATCGAGGGCAAGTGGCGGATCACCCGTTCGATCCTCGAGGTGCTCGCCGAGACCCGCCACCCGGTGACGATCACGACCAAATCCGACCGGGTTCTGCGCGATCTCGACATCATCGCCCCGATGGCGCGGCAGCGTCTGATCAGCGTGGCGCTGTCGGTCACCTCGCTCGATCCGGCCATCTCGCGTACGCTCGAGCCGCGCGCGCCGGCGGCGCGCAAGCGGCTCGCGGCGGTCAAGGCGCTGCGCGACGCCGGCGTCCCCGCCTGGGTGGCGATCGCGCCGGTCGTCCCGCAGATCACCGACCACGAGCTCGAGCATATCGTCGAAGCCGCGGCAGAGGCCGGCGCGACCGGCGCTTTCTATTTGCCGGTGCGGCTGCCGTTCGAGGTCGCGCCCCTGTTCCGCGCCTGGCTCGACGAACATTATCCCGACCGCGCCGACAAGGTGATGCACACGATCCAGTCGATGCGCGGCGGCAAGGACAATGACCCCAACTGGTTCAGCCGGATGACGGGTAAGGGCCCCTGGGCCGAGCTGCTCCGCACCCGCTTCGAGCTCGCGATGCGGAAATACGGGATCAAGGGCGAGAAGATGAGCCTGAGAACCGACCTGTTCGAGCCGCCTCAGGGAGCGCAATTGCGTTTACTTTAGTTGACTCACGGGCGGTCGGGGGTCGAGCTAGACCGCCGTTTGCGCAAGATTGATCATCGCTATCGGCGGTGCGCAGCGCAAAGGGACCGAACGTCCAGACGCCGTAGAAGAAGTGAGTCTGCGCTTCGCGGAGCGACGAAGAGCGGCTTTGCCGCGTCGAGCTAAGTGTCGGAAAATATTTGAACTATTGACACTGCGGCAGACTCGGTGCCCACATGCCGGCCCTTTTGCGGAGTCGGCGGCGGGCCGCCTTCGCAAGACGGTGGCGTAACCAGGGAGAGAGTGAATGCCGAAGAAACAAGAAGTCACGGTGCAGCTGAACGAAGCCGACGTCCGCAGCGTATTGCGGCTTTCCGGCGAGCTTTCGGATGCGGCGGACTATAATGGAATCGCCGACGATCCGGGCTCGGGACCGGGCCTGCCCGATCTCGACGAAGCCGGCGAGGTGATCCGCGACAAGACGGTCTACGGCCTCGACGGAGATTGGGATCCGTCCCGCCCCGGCGACGACAATGTCCGATCGCAGCTCGATTCCGGCGCGGTGCACGACGTTTCGGACGGGGTGATCACCTACGCCTTCTTCGGCCATCGGCATGCCACCGGCCTCAACAACAACCCCTTCTATGGCGAGGGCCGCGGCTATACGCCGTTCACGGCCGCGCAGAAGGCGGCAGCGCTCGTCGCGATCAACAATTGGGACGAGCTGGTCAATGTGCAGTTCGTCGAGGCCAAAGCGCAGCCGGGCAACAGCGCCTGGGCGCAGAACACGGCGGACATCTGGCTCGCCAACACCTCAACCGGGCCGGCTCAGGCGTGGGCCTATTATCCCGGCGGCTCACGCGTGTCGGGCGACGTGTGGATCGCCGATCCACGCTACAATGCCAGCAACAACGATCTCTTCCCGGGCGGCTACGGCCTGCAGACGCTGAACCATGAGCTCGGCCATGCGATCGGCCTCAGCCATCCCGGCAATTACAATTTCGGCGACGATACCGACGGCGACGGCGTGCCCGACCCGATCACGTTCGAGGGCGACGCCTTCTATTTCCAGGACAATCACCAGTACACGATCATGTCCTATTTCGACTCGTACGAGGCGGGGAACAACCAGATCGACTGGAATCTGATGCGCTTCGTCAATCCGGCGACGCCGATGGTCCACGACGTCTGGGTCGCCCAGCAGAAATATGGCGCGGACATGACCACCCGCGCGGGTGACACCACCTACGGCTTCAACGCCACGGCCGACGTCACCAATGCGGCGATGCGGTTCGAGGAAGGGGAGATGCACACCATCTTCACCATCTGGGACGGCGGCGGCGAGGATACGCTCGACCTGTCCGGCTATTACACGCCGTCGGTGATCGACCTTCGCGAAGGGGCCTATAGCAGCGCCGGCGGCCTCGGCGCCTATGATCCGGCCTGGGTCGGGGTCGATCCGTCGACGCTCGCCAAGGAAGCCTATCTCGCGTTCGTGAATGCGAACAATGCCGATGCCGGCTTCGCCGCCCGCACCGCCGCCTACGATCTCTATTTCGGTGGCCGGCCCGGCGTGAACGAGGAGATCCCCTGGTCCGACATCGTCGGCAAGGACTGGCTGATGGAGAACAATATCGGCATCGCCATCGGCGCCGTGATCGAGAATGCGATCGGCGGCGAAGGCAATGACCGGATCAACGGCAACCAGGCCGATAACGAGCTCACCGGCAATGGCGGCGCCGACGTCTTCATCTTCGCCGACGACGGCTCGGTCGACACGATCCTCGATTTCGAATCCGGGGCCGACAAGATCGACCTCACCGAAGTCGCCGGGGTCGACGCCTCGAAAGTGTTCTTCGATTCCGCGCAGGACACCTTGTTCGTCAACACGGACGGCGATGCCGATTATGAGATGAGCGTGATCGTGCAGGGCGACGACGTGCTCGTTTCCGACATCATCTTTGTGATCTGATCCTTATCGAAGAAGGGGCGCTGGGGCATGGCCCCGGCGCCCCTTTTTTCTGTTGCGCATAGACTGCCTGCCTCAGCGCCAGCGGTCCCCGGGTTGCCTGACATAGTGTCGAAAGACATAGGTCCACGGGATCAGCACGGCGAAGACGATCGCGAACAGGCCGATGCTGACCAGGTCCTCGGCGAGCCGGGGCGAACCCGTTCCGGCATAATATTGCGGCAGGCCGAAGAAGATCGCCCAGATCGTCTTCCAGGCACATTCGAACATGAAGATCGGCAGGATCTGAAGCGGATAGCGCAGCCCGATCAGTGCCATCACCCAAAGGCCGCCAAGGATCGATGTGATCATGCCGCGTTCGTCGGGGGCATGCACGAACAACCGCGGCAGGCTGTCGAACGGGGCAGACAGGACGTAGAACAGGCAGAAGCCGCGCAGCACGTAGAGCCGCGCGAGCGAGACTTCACGGTCGGGGCGCAATGCCGTGACCGGCGCGACGGCTTCGGTGGCCGCGGCCATCTAGGCGGCCTCGGCCGCGATCGCCGACGACCGCGGCCGCTGCGTGCGCCGCCGCTTTCTATCGCCCAGGAATTTCGCCAGCCGCAGCTTCACCAGCCAGAAAGCGATGACCGCGAACACCGCGAGCGGCGGGATCGTCAGAAGCGACGAGCCCTGGATCGATTCCGGCATTACCCGTTGCTGGCCAAGGAAGAAGGAGCCGACCGCCACCCACAGCGCCAGGCCCATGCGCCAGACGTGCCGGGAGATGCGCGGCGTTCCGGTGATGCCGCGCTGAATGATGAGCTTCAAGTCGAAGAGCGCCGCGAGTGTGAACAGGGCAGCGGAGGTCAGATAGGCTGCGGCCGGATAACCGCCGAAGACGCCGGTCGCGCTGTTGCGCGCCGTGACGGCAAAGAGCAGAGCGGCGGCAACCATCAGGCAGGCCGCCAGGCAGGCCCAATGCTCGAACCGGCCGATCGTCCCCGCCTTGCGGCGCACCGTCATCCAGCTTGTCGCGACCAGGTAGCAGGTGAACATCCCGGCGAGGGAATCGAACATCTTGGGCTCGCCCTGCGCCGACAGGAGAAACGGAGCGACCGCTGCTCCGATCGAGGCCATGACGAGCATCGACGCAAAGAAGACATGTCCCGCCAACCCATGAAGCCGCCCGCCCTTGCGGAACACGAGCGCGGCCGCGCCCGAAGCCATGCCGATCGCGCCGCCGGCAATGTGAAGCCAAAGGATGGTCGCCGCTCCGGCGTGGAACAGCCAGGGACTTTCGGCGCCGACCTGAAGCGTGTTCAACTCACGATCCTTTCGCTGTGCCAGCCGGCGGTTCCAGCCGCCAGATTTCGCAGGCCTCGCCGAATAAGGCTGTCTCGGCCCACGCCTCGGCCGAACCATATGGCCGACCGCGCCGGGTGATGAAGCGCGCCGTGGCCGGATCGGCCAGCATGGCTGCGTAGGGCTCGATATCCTCGACCCGCCAGCCCCGCAGGATCAGCCGCGACGTCTCGAGCGTCGGCGCACAGCTCGTGACCGGCTCGCTCACGGTATCGGCCCGGCAGGCTGGGCCGGCCCTCGGCTCGGCCAGAACGACAAGGCGAGCCCGACAACCAGCATCGCCAACAGCGCCATGTTGAGCCACGAGGCGAAGCCCAGCGTGCCGCCGGGGGCGACCGCATAGCTTTGGATGATCATGCGACGCGCGAGGAAATCGAACAGCAGCAACGCCAGCAGCATCGGCGCCATTGCGCGATAACGCATCAGGACGATCACCCCGAGCAATGCCATGGTGAGACCGGCGAGCCCGCTGATCGAGAACAGCATCAGCACCGCGCGGGCGCCGTCGGCACCGTAGCTTGCCAGTCGATAGCCATCGACGCCGCCCGCTATTCTCTCGGTATTGGCGATCGAGTTGATGCCGATCACCAGTCTGAGGCCGACATAGATGCCGAGCAGCCAGAGCGCGAGCCGATGTCCGTCGAAGCGATTGTCGATCTGGGCCGGGAAGAGCCGCTGAATCATGGTCATGCGGCTCGCTCAGGCGCCTTGCCGGCCGGGATTCGGCCGGCTTCGGCCGAACGACCAGGGATCGCCGGGCTTGCTGAAATAATTGTCGAGAACATAGCCCCAGGGAATCACGACCAGCAGCAGGGCACCGAGCGACGTCTCGACGATCGAGGTGCGCATGGCCGCGTCGAGTGTGCCATCGAGCCAGCGCGGCAAGGCGAAGGCTGCGAGCCACACCACCTTCCAGAGCAGCTCGAACAGCAGCAGCGGGATCATCTGAAGCGGGTAGCGAAGCCCCACCGGGGCGAGCAGGCCGATCGTGCCGAGCAGGGCCCAGGCGACACCGGTCATGCGCGGCAGCTCCGAGCCGTGGCTCAGGATCAGCGGCCAGATCGTGAGGCCGATGCCGACCGCCATCGGCAGATACATGGCGCGCAACACCCACAAGCGGGCCGGGGAAACCTGCGCCATCGTCGCGTCCTTTGCCATGCTCAGGCCTCCTGGATTGCGGCGGTGGGCTGATGCAGGCGGCGCAGCCGTTCCCGCATCTTCGGCAGCCGGACGCGAACCAGCCAGAAGGCCATGACCAGGAACGGCGCGAAGGCCAGCAGCAGCAGGATCGGCGACCCGCGCACCGCCTCGGGCATCACGTCCTGCTGGCCGAGGAAGAAGGAGCCGGTCGCGATGAAGAAGCCGAAGCACATTCGCCACAGATGGCGGGCGATGCGCTGTGACGAGCTGAGCTTGCGCCGCAGCACCGCATGGAAGTCGAGCAGGCCTGCCAGCAGCCAGATTCCGCCGATCGCGAAGACGGGTCCCGCGCCGGCCGGGGTCGTCGCTCCATTGAGGGCGCCCCAGATCGACAGCGACCCGCCGAGCAGCGCGACCAGTCCAGCGGACATCTCGAACTTGCCGGTAACGCCATCGCGCCGCCGCGCCGCGACCCAGGAGGTCAGTACGAAATAGCAGACGAACACGCCGCCGAGACTGGATCCCGGCGGATCCCGCATCGGCTCGAGGATCGACGCCGTCACGCCGAGCACCAGCATGGCGGCGAAGAACCATGTTCCTGTTCGGGCATGCAGTGCCCTACCCTTGCGGCCCGCGACCGCCAACGTTCCAGCGCCCAGCGCGACAATGCCGGCCGCAATATGAATCACCATCAGCAGGTTCATGCCGCTCTCCATTCTTCCTCGGGATCGGCGTCCGCATCGGCGCCGGGCAGAAATTCGAGGATGTCGCCGGGCTGGCAGCCGAGCGCCGAGCAGATCGCGTCGAGTGTCGAGAAACGGATCGCCTTCGCCTTGCCGGTCTTCAGGATCGACAGGTTGACGATCGTGATCCCGACCCGCTCGGCGAGCTCGGTCAGCGTCATCCGCCGTGCGTGCAGGATATCGTCCAGCTTGACCTGGATCATGGTCAGATCGTTCCTTCGAGGTCTTCGCGCATCACCGTGCCGACCGCGAACACGCGGGCGAGCACGAAGGTGAGCAGGACGGCGAGCCAGCCATTGATCGAGAAGCCGGCATCGAGATTGATTTGATGGTCTGGCGTCGAGAAGATCCTCGAGAGGGCCCAGACCGCCAGGCCGAGGACCTGCAGCGCCACCAGCGCCCAGCCGATCTGGTGCAGGCGGCGCGCATTGGCCGCGACGAACGGATCGCCGACCCGGACCGTCTCGACCATCGCAAGCAGCCGCTTGAGGATCACATGGTTGACGGGGATCGAAGCGAGACCGGTCAAGGCGACCAGGCGAAGCCCGAGGACGATACGGTCGGCCTCGGGCGAGGGCGACAGGCGGAATTCGCTCAGGATCCACTGCTCGTGCGGAACGACCAGCAACAAGGCGATGATCGCCGCGCCGACGAACAAATTGAACAGGACGAGCAGCCGCAGCACGACGAAGGCGATCGGCAATGCAGCGGAATAGGGACGGGACATTGGCAGCGACTCCCCCGAATCGGTATATCGACAATCGATAATATTATTATCGAATTTCGTCAAATTCATTATCGATATTCGAGGTCCGGCCGGCTCCTGGAGCCTCGCTCGCGCAACGCCTGGGCGTGGCGTGCAGCCTTGCGGCCGCGAGCCGATCATCTATTTCGTCTGGGGACGGTCGCGCCGACGATGGGAGTGAAGACGCATGCTCGAGACCCTGATCGACACCCCGATCGACGCGAAGGACGCGATCATCTTCGGTGCTCTGGCGATCATCCTGCTCCTGCTTCTGGGCATCACGAGCAAGCTTCGGCGGATCATGCGCCTGATCGAGCCGAAGCGGGAGCCGACGCCGGCCGGCCCGGACGGACAGCCGCAAGCCAGCGGCAACCGTTACATGCGCGAGGAGACACTCGCCGAATTCCTGCAGCGCCAGCGCGAAGGCAATTGATCGGACTCAGTCCGCGGTCGGATCGGCCCGGTAGTCCCGCTCGCGATAGTCGAACCAGTTGAAGTCGGCGGGCAAGGCGGTGCCGGCCATGTCCTGGCAGGCCATGCCGACGAAGGCGCCGGTGAAATTGGGCTGGCCGGGCGCGGTCGCCTCGTCCGACAGGATCGATGCGTCGAACTGCTCCGCGAGCCAGGTCCAGCGGCTCTCGCCCTCCGGCCGAAAGGCGAAGCGAAGCCGTTCGAAATCGACCTCCGCCCGAAGCTCGATCCGCCCGGGGCCGATCGGAATCGGCGCGGTGAAGGCGTCCGCGGACGGGGAATCGGGCAAGGCCGACATCACCCGCACGTGCCGGCCGACCGCATCGTCGCACGAGACGAACAGGTAGTGGAACTTGGCGCCATTATAGTAGCAGACCAGGCCGGCCGACTGCTGGAAATGGGCCGGGTGGAAGTCCTGGCGGGTGGCGGCGCCGTAGCAGACGGCCTGCGGCCGGCGCGCGACCAGCGCCTGCTCGAACAGGCTGCCGATCGTCTCCCGGCCGAACAGGCGCAGATGGCCGGGCCGCGCGGTCAGGCTGAAGATGCGTTCGGGTGAAGGCGTCCGCAGCCATTGGAAGTCGATCGGCAGCGCATCGGCATCGAATTCCGTCCTGGCCGGGGCCTCGGCATAAGGCGCTTCGGGAAGATCCGGCGCCGGCGTCTCGAGCCGGGGAAGTCCGTCGCCGCCGAGCGTGCGCAGCCAGCCGTCGTCACCCCACGCCATCTGCTGGATCGCCGTCTCGCGGCCGAGCACGCAGCGGCCGCGATTGGCGAGCGGCCGGCCGCACAGATAGACCATGTAGGTGGCGCCGTCCGGCGTCTCGACCAGATCGGCATGGCCGGCCCGCTGCAGCGGCGCGTCGGGCCGGTCACGGGCGCTGAGAATATGGACGCCGGGATGCAGCTCGTACGGGCCGGCGATCGAGCGCGACCGCGCCATCGTCACCGCATGGTTCCAGCCGGTGCCGCCCTCGGCGGTGAGCAGATAATAGTAGCCGCCGCGCTTGTAGAGGTGCGGCGCCTCGGTGAAGCCGAGCGAGGTGCCCTCGAAGATCGTCTCGCGCGTTCCGACCAGCGCTTGTTCCTCCGGCGAATATTCCTGGAGGACGATGCCGGCGAAGCGGTTGCGGCCCGGGCGGTGATCCCAGAGCATGTTGACCAGCCATTTGCGGCCGTCATCGTCATGGAAGAGCGAGGGATCGAAGCCGCTGCTGTTGAGGTAGATGGGATCCGACCAGTTGCCGTCGATCCTCGGCGCGGTCACCAGATAATTGTGGAAGTCGCGCAGCGAGGCGCCGGACGGCCCGGCGACCGAGGTGCGGCCGTAGCGCTTCACGTCGGTATAGACGAGGTGGAACAGGCCGTCGGCATAAGACAGGCAGGGCGCCCAGACGCCGCAGCTGTCCGGATCGCCGCGCATGTCGAGCTGGCTGGCGCGGCGCAGCGGCTGGGTCAGCAGCCGCCAATGCTTCAGGTCGCGCGAATGGTGAATCTGCACCCCGGGAAACCATTCGAAGGTCGAGGTCGCGATATAATAGTCCTCGCCGACCCGCAGGATGGACGGGTCGGGATTGAAGCCCTTCAGGATCGGATTTTCGATCATGCCCGCTTCGGCTCCCGCACCAGCGTCCACAGCAAGGCCGCGCCGATCAGGTCGAGCAGGCCGAGCGCGACGAAGAAGGGATCATAGCCGATCTTGGCGACCAGGCCGCCGATCGCGAGCGAGAAGAGCAGCACGCCGAGATTGGCGAACAGGCCGGCCGAGCCGGCGACGGTGCCGATCTCGTGCTTGCGGAACAGGTCGGAGGCCATGGTGATCACGGTGATCGACAGCGTCTGGTGGGCGAAGCCGCCGAGCGACAGCAAGGCGATCGCCGCATAGGGACTCTCGACGCTGGGCACGAACATCATCCCGATCATCAGCAGCGCGCCGAGCGTGAAGGCGCATTTGCGGGCGGTGATCAGGCCCATGCCGCGCCGCTGCAGGAACAGAGCGACGGCCGGGCCGAACAGGCAGCCGAGGTCGGCGGCGATGAAGGGCAGCCAGGCGAACAAGGCGATCTGGGCGAGATCGAAGCCGCGCACCGTCGTCAGGTAGAGCGGCATCCAGAAGAACAGGGTGCCCCAGGTCGGGTCGGCGAGGAAGCGTGGCAGCGCGATCCCCCAGAAATTCCGCTGGCGCGCGATCTCGGCGAAGGAGGGCCGCGCCGCGATCGCGGCGAGATGCTCCTCCTGGTCGGCCTCGATCAGGGCGCGCTCCTCCGGCGCGAGCGCGGAATGCTCGGCGCGGGGCCGATAGGCGAGCCGCCACAGCAGCGCCCAGACCAGGCCGAGCGCCCCGGCGATGATGAACGCCGCGCGCCAGTTCCACATCCAGATCGCCCAGACGACCAGCGGCGGCGCCAGCACGCCGCCGAACGAGGCGCCGATATTGTAGATGCCGGTGGCGAGGCCGCGCTCCTTGGCCGGAAAATATTCGGCGACCACCTTGAGGCCGCCGGGATGGCCCGTCCCCTCGGCGAAGCCGAGCGCGCCGCGCAGGGCGGCGAAGGAGAGCCAGCCATTGGCGAGGCCGTGCGCCATGGTGATCGCGCCCCAGGCCGCCGCGAAGAGCGCCAGCCCGGTCCGGATCCCGATCACGTCGAGCAGCCAGCCGGCGATCGGCTGCATCATGATGCCGAGCTGGAAAGCGCCGGTGATCCAGCTGTACTGGCGCTCGTCGATGGCGAGGTCTTCCATCAGCACCGGCGCGGCGACGCCAAGCGTCGAGCGGGTCAGGAAGTTGAGCGCGGTGCCGACCATGACCAGGCCGATGATCCACCAGCGCAATCCCCGGATCCGCCTCGCCATCCAGCGCCCTCCTGTCGCGAGGCCCGAGCCCCGCTTATGGTAGCGCTACCGTAGTCCGTGAATCGGTCGGGTCAATCAGGCGCGTTCGACGGTCACGCTCTGCGTGTTCATCTGCGCCGGGCCGAAGCTGGTCATGAAGGCGATGTCGGTCGCGTCCCGGCCGGCGCAGATCCGGGCGATCGTCTCGGGACTCGCCTTGCCGGTCGCGTCGACGATCCGCCAGGCGCCGCCGAGCCAGACCTCGACGACGGCGTGGAAGTCGGGCGGATCGAGATCGAGCGCATAAGCCGAGACCAGCCGCGCCGGAACGCCGGCGGCGCGCGAGAAGCTCGCCATCAGGTGGGCATAATCGCGGCACACGCCCTGCCGGGCGACGAAGACATCGGCGGCGGTGGTGTTGGTGTCGCTGGTGCCGGGAACATAGTCCATCTCGTCGCGGATCCAGTCGGCCATTGCCGCGACCCGGGCGCCGCCCTCGATCTTGCCGAACCTCTTGTCGACGAAGGATTCGAACTTGTCGGCCTCGCAATAACGGCTCGGCCAGAGATAGGGCAGCACAGCGGACGGGATCTCGTGGAGCGGCGCGATCGCGAGACCGTCGAGCTCGACCGGTGCCCGATCGACATCGACGATCGCGCGATACTGCGCCTCGATCCTGCCATCAACCGGCATCCAGGTGCGGCGTCCCACGCCTTCCGCGTCTTCGACCGGGTGCAGCGGGCCTGCACCCTTCACCGTCAACAGATCCTCGGCCAGACGCTGATCGGGCAGGGGCGCGACTTCGAGCGCGAGCAGCAGGTCGCAGGCCTGCGGGAAATAATAATCGAGCGTCGCCGCGATCTTCAGACGCATGGCGCCTCCCCCCTTCGGGCTGATTGGGTCAGGCGAGATCGACCTCGGCGACCTTGTCCCGATAATCTTCCTTGGGATCGGCGCCGAGCATCATCTTCACGCCGGCGAACAGGCTGTTCTCGTTCAGCCAGATCTGAGCGTGGTCGGGATCGAAGCGCAGCAATTGCAGCTTCGGATCGTCCTTGCCGCCCTCATACCAGGCCGCGACGAACGGATTCCAGAGTCGCTCGATCTGCTCGCGGTCATTGTCCGGCACGAGCCGGCCCTCGACCGAGGCGAACAAATCATGGCCTTTCGACGCGAAATGGATCGTCGCCGGACCGCCGGACCCAAGCGACTGCACCAGATCGACATCCTTGGCGGAGAAGAACCAGATCGGCCCCCTGCCCTCGACCCGGTCGTGCAGCTGCGCGGTCATCGGCTGGGCATGTCCGTCGCCGCCCTCGGCCAGCCCCAGCATCACCGTCATGTCGCGCCGCAGTTCCTGCCAGAATCGGCTTTCGAGCTCCGCCTTGTCGGCCATCGTCAATCTCCTCGGTCTTGAAGAGACGAACGGCGTGCGGCGCTGTCGGTTCCTGCCCGGAATGATCGGGTCGGGATTTCAATCGGCCCCATTTGTGTCCCGGCGAAGGCCGGGACCCAGTCATCCGACGGCGCCGCTGGGCCCCGGCCTGCGCCGGGGAGCAACGAATGGCTAACCCAGCGCCTTCTTCAGCAGCTCGTTGACGACCTGCGGATTGCCCTTGCCCTGCATCGCCTTCATCGTCTGGCCGACGAAGAAGCCGAACAATTTGTCCTTGCCCGAGCGATATTCGGCGACCTTGTCCTGGTTGGCGGCGAGCACGTCGGCGATCACCTTCTCGATCGCCCCGGTGTCGGAGGTCTGCTTGAGGCCGCGCGCCTCGACGATGACGGACGGATCCTCGCGCGTCTCGAGCATGATCTCGAACACCTGCTTGGCGAGCGTTCCCGACAGGGTGCCGTCGGCGACCAGCGAAATCAGCTCCGCAGCCTGGTCCGGCGTCACCGGGCTCGATCCGATGTCCAGGCCGAGCCGGTTGAGCGCGCCGAACAGGTCGGAGATCAGCCAGTTGGACGCGCGCTGGGCGAAGGCGGCGTCGCCCTTGCCGGCGGCGAGCACC
>JAYRLF010000473.1:0-2886 GCA_041905385.1 Allosphingosinicella sp. | reverse complement strand
GACGCCGCCGTTCGTCGGTTCGGCGAGCAGGACGATATAGGTCATGCCGGCTTCCTTGAGCTCGGCGATGGCGACCGTCGCTTTGGGCATCTGCATCAGCGAGAGGATGCCCTCCTGCATGCGCGCGCCGCCGGCCGCGGTGACGACGATATAGGGACAGCGATCCTCGATCGCGGCGCGCGCGCCGGCGACGAAGGCGGCGCCGACCGCCATCCCCATCGATCCGCCCATGAAGGCGAAATCCTGCACGCCCATCACCGTGGGGCGGCCGAGGATCGCGCCGCGGGCGTTGATGAAGGCGTCCGGCTCGCCGGTCGCCGCCCGCGCCGCCTTCAGCCGGTCGGTGTAGCGCTTCGAATCGCGGAACTTGAGCGGATCTTCCTTGACCTGCGGCGGCGGCAGCACCGTGTAGCCTGGATCGAGCAGCATCTCGAAGCGCTGGCTCGGGCCGATCCGGCCATGATGCTCGCAGCGCGGGCAGACGAACAGATTCTCCTCATATTCCTTGGTGAACACCATTGCGTCGCATTCGGGGCATTTGTGCCAGAGATTCTCCGCCGTCTCCCTTTTGGGAAGGAAGGGGATCTTGTTGCGGACGCGGTTCAGCCAGGACATCGGAAAGCTCCTCGGGGCGGGCGGATAAGCGCGGGCGTTAGCTGAGTCTAGCGCAAGGCGCTCCACCCGCGATGACGGGCTAGAGCGTCGCTTCGATCGCCCGCGCCGCTTGGTCGGGGTCTCCCGCCGCCGTGATCGGCCGTCCGATCACCAGGATCGAGGCGCCGTCGTCGAGCGCCTGACGCGGCGTGATCACCCGTTTCTGGTCGCCGACCGCGGCATCGGCGGGCCGGACACCGGGCACGACGAAGAAGCCCTCCGGCCAGGCCGCATGCGCCGCTGCGACCTCCTTGCCCGAGCAGACGATGCCGTCGAGCCCGGCGGTGCGCGCCAGATCGGCGAGCCGCTCGACCTGCGCGTGAACGCCGTTCGCGACGCCCGCCGCCTCCAGATCGCTGTCGTCGAGGCTGGTCAGCACCGTCACGGCCACCACCTTGGTGCCGCGCGGCGCCGCCGCCTTGGCCTCCTCGAGCATCGCCCGCCCGCCGGCCGCGTGCACCGTCAGCACCGCCGGCTCCAGCGGCCGCAGCGACTGGATCGCCTTGGCGACGGTATTGGGAATGTCGTGCAGCTTGAGGTCGAGGAAGATCGGCAGCCCGAGCCGGCCCATCTCGCGCATCCCGTCCGGCCCGTTCGCGCAGAAGAATTCGAGGCCGAGCTTGAGGCCGCCGACATGGTTGCGGACCTGCTCGGCGATCGAACGGGCGCGCGCCAGGTCCGGCGTGTCCAGGGCGACGTAGATGCGGCTCTTCATAGGTTGGAGCGGGCTTCGCCCTCGCTCGGCGCCGGCGCGTTGCGGATCGGCAGGGTCGGCGCATTGGCGACATGGGTCGGCGCCTGACCCTCGACGCGGCGCCGGATCGACCAGATCCGCGCGCGATAGAGGATGAAGGTCGGCAGGAAGCCGAGCAGGAAGGCGCCGATCACCAGGATCGGCAGCTTGATGTCGACCAGCAGCCCGCCCCACAGGGTGACGGTGACCGAGAACCAGTTGGTCCTGGTGAACAGGACCAGGACGACCGCGACGATCACCCAGAAAACGGTCTTCAGGAATTGCATGTCGGCACGCTGTCTCTCGCAAAATGGCGGCGGCGTCTAGCTATTACTCCCCCTCCCTGCACGCAGGGAGGGGGGTGGGGGTGGGTGCGTATCCGGAGACGCACTGCCGGCGGAGACAGACCCACCCCTAACCCCTCCCAGCGTGCAGGGAGGGGACTTGGGCTAACCAATCTCCCGCTCCAGTTCCGCGAACAGTCCCGGGATCGACGTCAGCCGCTCCCGTTCCTCGTCCAGGATCGCCCGGAACGCCTCGCGCTTCAGCGCCGCCACCGATTCCGCGGTCAGCTCGACGCCGTCCGGCAGCGCCGACAAGGTGATGTCGATCAGCCGGTCCGCGCCGTGCAGCCGTCCCCACAGATAGTCGTTCTCGCGATAAGCGCGGCTGAAGAAGGCGCCGAAGCTGTTGAACTGGATCCCCTTCAAGGTCGCCTCGGTGCCGCCCTTGCGGATCGCGGTGGCGTCGTCGGGCGAGATCCGGTCGACCTTTATCGGGTCGAACTCGTCCAGCCCCTCGCCCTGGAGAAGCGGCAGGGTGGCGACGTCGTAGAAGGGATAGCCGAGATAGTTGAGCAGCAGGGTGCGGCGATCGCCGCGCGGCAAGGCGTTGAGCGCCTCGGTCAGCCGCGCGTCGGTCTCGTCGTCGAGCGGCTTCAGGTCGAGCAGGCGGGCGAGCGCCGCCATCGCCACCGCCGGCCATTCCTCGACGTCGACGAAGGCGCGCCGCGTCTCGCCCTCGACGCGCTGCGGCTCGCGCATGTGGTAGCGGCCGAGCATGTCGTTGAGCAATTTGCGGACCTGCTCGCGATCCTCGCGCGCGCCGCCGCGCTCCTCCGCCATCCGGGTCAGCCGGCGGACGACGAAGCGCAGCCGGCGGACCCGGAAGCTCATGTCGAAATCGCGCAGGAACAGGATCGCTTCCTTGCTGAGCCCGCGCGGCGTCACGCAATCGGGGCCGAGCAGGCCACGCTCGTTCACCACCCGCCAGATCGCCCGGCGGACTCGGTCCTTGCGGGTGCGGTCGCCGCCGCCGCCCAGCCGGAAGATCAGATTCGCCGCCTCCTCGGCGACGGCGGCGATCTTGAGATGGGCATATGCGGCATAGGCATAGCCGGCCGCCTTGGCGGCGAGATCGTTGGCGCGGCTGCGCCAGGCGCCGAGCCGCTTCGGCGTCGGCGCCAAGAACAGGAAGCTCGAGCCCAATGCCCGCTCGAT
>JAYRLF010000042.1:10146-16789 GCA_041905385.1 Allosphingosinicella sp. | reverse complement strand
CGACGGCCAATATACGGTGTGGGGCGAGGTGGTCGAAGGGATGGAGCATGTCGACGCGCTCCCGCAGGGCGAGCCGCCGCGCAATCCCGGCAGGATCGTCAAGGCGAGCCTGAAAGCGTAAGACGCTCCCACCAGCCGCAAGGGGGGTGGGAATGACACGAACGGTCACCCTGATCACCGGCGCCTCGGCCGGGCTCGGCGCCGAATTCGCCCGGCAATGCGCGGCGCGCGGCGAAAAGCTGGCGCTGGTCGCGCGCCGCCGCGACCGGCTCGAGGCGCTCGCCGCCGCGCTCGGCGGCGATGTCCGTGTCTTCGCCGCCGACCTCGCCAGGGAGGGCGCGGCCGCCGCCCTGATCGCCGAGATCCAGGCGGAAGGCCTCAGCGTCGATACTCTGATCAACAATGCCGGCTTTGGCCTCGCCGGCAGGTTCGAGCGCGGCCCGCGCGCGCGATTCGCCGAAATGATCGACCTCAACGTCCGCACCCTGGTCGAGCTCTGCCATCTGGTGCTGCCGGCGATGCGCGAGCGCGGCACGGGCGCGATCTGCAACGTCGCCTCGACCGCCGCCTTTCAGCCCGGCCCGAACATGGCGGTCTATTATGCCAGCAAGGCGTTCGTCCTGTCCTTCACCGAGGCGCTCCACCACGAGCTCAAGGGCAGCGGCATCAGGGTCAGCGCGCTCTGCCCCGGCCCGACCGCGACCGAGTTCGGCGACGTCGCCGGCGCCAAGACCAGCGACGCGCTCAGCCTGATCCGCGGCGAATCCCCGCCGGTCGTCCGCGCCGGGCTGCGCGGGCTCGACCGCAACAAGGCGGTGGTGATTCCGGGCCTGCCCAACAAAACCACCGCCCAGATGAGCCGCTTTCTGCCGCGCGCGGCGATGCGGCGAATCGTCGGGGCGATCAAGGTCTAGGCGGCGGGGCAGGGATTGGGCGGCGGGACGAAGCCCTCAAGTGCGCGAACGCGCCAATAGATCATACCTGCATTCGAAGTCGATCTGTCCGGCGCCGTACGGATTCGGTTGAAGGATGCGGCAATAGGCCAGCCATCTCGCCGATCGAAGACGATCGCAAGCGTGCAGACGTCGCTGATCGTGTTTCTAAGCCGCGGTGGTCGGAGGTTTCTGCACGCGCGGCCGAACGGCGTGCGTGAACCGGGTCGAATGTCTACTTCGGTACGGAATTCCTGTCCATGAGTGAGGGTCTGCTCATTGCGCCAGTCAAATTGACTGACGCGATCGTCGCGCCGCTCCGCCTGCTGCCTTCGGGAAAATTGCGTCCAATATCCGCCGTCCGCCCGAGTCAGTGGGACCGATATCAGGCCGAGGAGGATCGAGGCCTCGCGCAATTGGGGGCGCAACAGCGATCCAAGTCGCGTGCGTCTGTTGCGCCAGTGATCGCGATCGTTTCCCTCTGCCTCAGCCGCCAAAGCGGTGTTGATGCTAAGCTCGAGAAGGGCCCGTCCACAGCGGTCGAATTCGACGAGCGGAGCACCTTGATGCGGACGAGTTGTTTCCCCCGTATTTAATCCAATTGGAACTTCGGGACGGTGATGACGGAGTGCTCGAAGCAAGCGTTCATATTCAACGGTCGCCCTAACCTCTTCGTCGCTTCCATACTCCTGCTCGACCGAGTGCACTTCGGCAGCGTTCAATTGATAGTTGTCATAGCCAAGCGGTGTTCTAACCATTGCCGCGGTTCCGGCCCCGCCCGTGGAGCGTCGGAGCCGTATGGAGAAAATGCCAACACCGCCATCGCCGTGACTGATCGAGAAGCTGTCGTCGTCCATACGGGTGGCCGTCCCGCCGAACGTACTCACGTCGTAGGCGACCGTAACATCCGGTTGGGGCGACGGTTGTGCATGGGACGGCGACCCTGCGAATGCTCCGCCCAAGAGCGCGAAGACGGCAAAGCATTGCTGCTTTACGGGAATCGTGATTTTGAAACTTGGCCGCTTCATTCATGCTATTTGTTCTTGTCGTGAGCTCCGGGTCAACTCAGTTCCTCGATCAGCCAATCGTGGAAGATCCTGACCGGCCGCCGGTTGAGCGCGGAGCGGCGGCAGGCGAACCAGTAAGAATAGGGACTTTCGGTCGAGACATCGAACAATTTGACCAGCCGCGGATCCTCGGCGCCTTCGAAATGCATGTCGAACATGAAGGCGATGCCGAGGCCCTGGGCGGCGGCCTGAAGGATGAGTTGGCCGGAATCGAAATGGTCGATGGCCGCCGGCGTCAGGTCGGGCAGGCCCATCGCCTCGCGCCAATAATCGAAGGCGTCAGGCAGATCCTGATGCAGCAGCACGGTCGCGCGCTCGATCTGCTCGGGCGAGGTGATCGCATCCGGACCCTCGGCGAGGTTCCGCGCGGCGATCGCGACCACCCGGTTGGTGCCGAGCCGGCGTGAGTAGAAGGCCGGATCGACCTCGCGCGCCAGCGTGATCGCTGCGTCGAGCCCTTCGTCGAGCCGGGCGACGGCGTGCGGCCGCGTTTCCAGATCGATGTGGAAATCGGGATGGTTCGCCCGTAGCCGCGGCAGCAGCGGCATCAATTTGTAGGACGCGAACAAGGGCAGCACCGACAGCTTGAGCCGGAGATGCTCGCCGCCCGAGGTCGCCCGCTCGAGCGCGAGGCCGAGCTCGTCGAGCGCCGGACCGATCTCGTCGAGCAGCCGCTCGCCATCGGGATTGAGCGCCAGCGCCTGGTGGCGCCGCTCGAACAGGGGATGGCCGACATGGCGCTCGAGCCGCTGGATGCGTCGGGTCAGCGCCGGCGAGGACAAAGCCAGCACTTCGGCGGCGGCCTTGACCGAGCCGAGCCGCGCCGCCTGCACGAACGCCTCGATCGCGGTAAGCGGTGGCAACCGCTTCATGCATTTCTCCTCTCAGGGCGCCCTATTGTGCGGCGCACCACGCTCACATGCTGGAATCTCACCGATTCCTGCATGCGTTTTTTGCATCTGTAGCAGATTTCTTCGCACTTGCACAAAAAATGTGCAGATGCGAAGAAGGCCTCGCCTTTCAGGCATCCTCTCCTAAAAACTTTCAAGGCCGGCCTTCGGGTCGGCCTATTTTTTTGCGTCGTCGCCTTTTCATGCTCGGCTCCGATGCTAGCCTCTTCCTATGCGTATCGGGCGGACAGGGTGGACGACGGCTGGCCTGGTGGAGCGCGAGCTGCGCCGGCTGAAGAGCCTTTGCGCCCGCCCTGCGACTCTGGCGGAGACGATGGTGCTGGCGGCCGCGCTGCTGGTCGCCGGCACGCTTTATTGCGCGTTCTACTGCCTGATCGCCTTCCCAATGCATCATGGCATGATGCCCTTGTCCTATTCCGCGGCCTGGGCGGCGCACAGCCTGCTGCCCTGGCTCGCTGCGCTCGAGACGTGGAAGCGCATCGGTGCGACTGCGGGGCGGATCCGAACCGCACTGGCCGCCGCGGCGTCGCTTGTTGCGGCGGTCTCTGCAGCGGTCCTGCTGGAGGGAATGGCCGACGCCGCGCTCGGGATCGCCAACACCCGATCCGTACCGCTCCGCGCGGCCGCGCAGTTGCCTGGGCTGATCGCGGCCGGCCTGCTGATGGCCTGGATCGCGCGCAACGGGCCGAGGCAGGCGGCACCGGCGACCACGGGCTCGATCGAGATCACGGTTCTTCCACCAGCGGCATCGATCGATTGGGTCGCCGCGGCCGGGAATTATGTCGAGTTCCACTGCGGCGATCGTACGACGCTTGCGCGCCTGACGATGCGCGAGGCCGAGCGGCACCTCGATCCGGAGGCCTTCGTCCGAGTTCACCGGTCGACCATCGTCCGCCGCGACCGCATCGCCGCCGTCGCCGCGGCGGCGAGCGGCGCCGATGTCGTGCTCGCCAATGGCCGCAGATTTCGGATCGGACAGGCCTATCGCGCCAATCTGCGCGACTGGCTGGCGCCTTGATCGCGCCGATCGTCCGAAAATTCGTCACTTGATCCCTCGACGCTTCCCGTCGGCGACGCCCAATGCTTGCCTGACCCCTGGTGGGCGAAGCGCAAGGGAGCAGGACATTGAGCAACGAGACATGGATCAGTCGGCGACGGCTGATCGGCGGCGCCGCGGCGGCCGTCGCGACCGCGGCCGCGGCGAACGCGACGCCTGATCAGGCACGCGCGGCCGCGGCGCTTCCGCCGGACCGGATCCCGGTCGCCTTCCTGATGGACGAAGCGGCGACGATGATGGATTTCGCCGGACCCTGGGAAGTGCTGCAGGACGCCGCCATGGCCGGCGTCTCCGGTTATTATCTCTACACGGTCGCGCCGCGCATGGCCGAGTTCAACACCACTGGCACGATGGTGATGAACGGCGCCGGCCACGGCATGAAAGGGCTGCGGTTCACGCCCGATTTCACGCTCGACGACGCGCCGCAGCCGCGCGTGATCGTGATGGGCGCCCAGACCCGCTTCGCCGGTCCGGACAAAATCGCCTGGCTGCGGCGGGCCGCGCCGGGCGCGGAGATCGTCCTCGCAGTCTGCACCGGCAACTTCATCGCCGCCCATGCGGGACTGCTCGACGGACTGCAGGCGACGACCCACCATCGATTCTACGACGAGTTTGCCCGCACCTTCCCCAATGTCCGCCTCGTCCGCGACGCGCGCGTCGTCGACAATGGCAAGCTGATCTCCGGCGGCGGCATCACGGCGGGCATCGACGCTGCGCTGCACGTGGTCCGCCGTCATTTCGGAGACGCCGTCGCGCAGCGGACAATCGACTATATGGAATATCGTGGCGCCTGCGGCACCGCCTGACGCCGGTTTCGTTCGGTTCTCGTAACTTTTTTGAACCGCTGCTTTGACCAGCCGTTCAGCGCACCTATGTGGGGCGCGGCAAAGGAGGCTGCACAAAATGGCGGACGACGAACGCAAACCGAGGCGCCTCCAGGTCGCGACCATGCGTCCCGAGGACAGCGGCCGTGGCATCGCGCGGCTGCCGCGCTCGATGATGACCGAGCTCGGCCTCGCCGAGGGCGACGTGATCGAGCTGGTCGGCAAGCGCTCGACCGCCGCCCGCGCCGTCGGCCCCTATGCCGAGGATGAGGATTTGCCGATCATCCGGCTGGATGGCCTGCAGCGGGCCAATGCCGAGGTCGGATCGGGCGAGTTCATCGAGGTGCGCAAGGCCGACGCCAAGCCGGCGCAGAAGGTCGTGTTCGCGCCCGCGGTCAAGAATCTGCGGCTGCACGGCTCCGCCCATGCGCTGAAGCGCAGTTTCGGCATGAAGCCGATCCTCTCCGGCGACGTCGTCGCGACCACCGGCCAGCAGCAATTGCCGCGCGGCGACATCCCGCCGGAGCTCAGGCAGATGCTGAGCGCGCCGGCTTATGCGCTGCAGGAGATCCGCCTTGTCGTGGTCTCGACCTCGCCCAAGGGCATCGTCCTGATCGACGCCAATACCGAGGTCGAGCTGCGCCCCGAATATACCGAGGCCAAGGAAACCCGCCGCGCCGACGTCACCTATGACGATATCGGCGGCATCGGCACCACGATCGACCAGCTGCGCGAGATGGTCGAGTTGCCTTTGCGCTATCCCGAAATCTTCGAGCGGCTCGGCGTCGATCCGCCCAAGGGTGTGCTGCTCCACGGCCCGCCCGGCACCGGCAAGACCCGCCTCGCCCGCGCCGTCGCCAACGAGAGCGACGCCAGCTTCTTCCACATCGCCGGGCCGGAGATCATGGGCTCGGCCTATGGCGAGAGCGAGAAGCGCCTGCGCGAATTGTTCGAGGAGGCGGCCCAGTCGGCGCCGTCGATCATCTTCATCGACGAGATCGATTCGATCGCGCCCAAGCGCGGCCAGGTCACCGGCGAGACTGAGAAGAGGCTGGTCGCGCAATTGCTGACCCTGCTCGACGGGCTCGAGCCGCGCCAGAATCTGGTCGTGATCGCCGCCACCAACCGGCCCGAGGCAATCGACGAGGCATTGCGCCGGCCCGGCCGCTTCGACCGCGAGATCATCATCGGCGTGCCCGACGAAGGCGGCCGGCGCGAGATCCTCGCCATCCACACCCGCGGCATGCCGCTCGCCGAGGGCGTCGACATCGTCTCGCTCGCCCGCCAGACCTATGGCTTCGTCGGCGCCGATCTCGCCGCTCTGGTGCGCGAGGCGGCAATCGAGGCGGTGCGGCGGATCATGCCCAAGCTCGACCTCGAGGACGGCATCATCCCGCCCGAGGTGCTCGACACGCTGTCGGTCACCCGCAAGGATTTCGAGGAGGCGCTGAAGCGCGTCCAGCCGTCGGCGATGCGCGAGGTGATGGTCCAGGCGCCCAATATCGGCTGGGCCGACATCGGCGGCGTCGACGAGGCGCGTGAGCGGCTGCGCGAGGGCGTCGAGCTGCCATTGAAGCATCCCGACAGTTTCCGCCGGCTCGGCATCCGCCCGGCCAAGGGCTTCCTGCTCTATGGCCCGCCCGGCACCGGCAAGACCCTGCTCGCCAAGGCGACCGCGCGCGAGGCGGACGCCAATTTCATCGCCACCAAATCGTCGGACCTCTTGTCCAAATGGTATGGCGAGAGCGAGCAGCAGATCGCCCGCCTGTTCGCCCGCGCCCGCCAGGTCGCGCCGACCGTGATCTTCATCGACGAGCTCGACAGCCTGGTGCCGGCGCGCGGCGGTGGCCTC
>JAYRLF010000042.1:0-10135 GCA_041905385.1 Allosphingosinicella sp. | reverse complement strand
AGGTGACCGAGCGGGTGGTCAACACGATCCTCGCCGAGATGGACGGGCTCGAGGAGCTGCAGTCGGTGGTGGTGATCGGCGCCACCAACCGGCCGAACCTGATCGATCCCGCGCTGCTGCGGCCGGGCCGGTTCGACGAATTGATCTACGTGCCGGTGCCCGACCGCGAGGGCCGGCGTCACATCCTCGGCATCCACACCAAGGGCATGCCGCTTTCGAAGGACGTCGATCTCGATGCGATCGCCGCCCGCAGCGAACGCTTCACCGGCGCCGATCTCGAGGATCTCGTCCGGCGCGCCGGCCTGATGGCGCTGCGCGGCTCGATCGAGGCCAAGGAAGTGACGATGGTCGAGTTCGAGGCGGCGCTGACCGAGACGCGCGCCTCGGTCACGCCCGAGATGGAGCAGGAATATGAGCGCATCCAGGAGAGCCTCAAGCAGGATGCGCTGAGCGCGCGCGCCGGCATCGGCTTCATCCAGCCGGGCATGCTCACGCCGCGCGGCTCGAAGGAGTGATCCAGCCTAGCTGGACGTCGCACCTTCGTCCTTGATCCGCAGCATCGTCCAGGCGGCGAGGCCGAGCATCACCACGCCGATCGCCACGAACGGCAGCGGCAGGCTGATCCCGTAGAGCGCGACCCCGATCGCCGGCGCCGCGATGTAAGCGACCCCGTTGACCGAGGTAACCATGCCCGCGACCGCATTCTGCTCGTGCAGCTCGACCGCGAGCGACGCGCCGCTGGTGAAGCCGGGCCGGTAGAGGCCGAAGCCGAGCGAGGCGAGCGCGAAGCCAAGGGTCAGGCCGTACATGCCGGTCGCGAAGCCGGTCAGGACCGTGCCGATCGCCGCGATCAGCGAGCCGGACACGACCAATTGGCGCGGGCTGAGGCCGAGCTTCGGGATCAGGCCCCATTGGGCGAGGAGGGAGGCGGCGGCGCCGCCCATCATCACGATCGCGATCCATTCCTGGGCATGGTCGAGCGGCAGCTGCAGCCGGTCGATGACGAGGAAGCCGATCACGCCGAGCAAGGCGGCCTGGCCGTGGCCGCCGATCACGCCGGCAATGTGCCAGGGCAGCACCCGCGGATCGCGCCAGCGCAGCCGGACCCCTTCCGCGCACCGCTCGCCCGCCGGCGCGCCGTTGCCGCCGCCGATCGTCGGATAGGAGACGATCGCGCCGCGCGCCTCGAGCCGCGGCGTGTCGTCGGGCAGGCGCAGGATGAGAAGCGCCAGCACGACCGCGCCGATCGCGGAGAACACCACCAGCGGCCCGGACAGGCCGAGCGGGGCGAAGATGAAGAGCGGCGCGATCGCCGGGCCGATGATGGTCCCCAGGCCGAAGGAGGAGGCCAGCGCCGCCAAAGCGTTGGTGCGCGCGTCTCCTTCGGTGCGGGCGGCGACATAGGCCTGGACCGCCGGCGGCGAGGCCGAGCCGAACACGCCGTAGACCGAGCGGCCGACGGTGAAGGTGACGAAGGCCATGGTGCCGCCGATCAGGCCGGCGAGCCCGAAGGCGAGCGAGATGCCGCAGATCAGCATCGACAGGATGAAGCCGTAAAGGCCGAGCCGCATCAGCGCGCGGCGGCCGCGGCGGTCGGCGCGGTGCGCCCAGATCGGCGCCGTCGCGACCCAGAAAATGGCCGAAAGGCTGAACGCGATCGCCACCCAGATGTCGGCGACGCCGAGCACGCGGCCGATTGCCGGCAGCAGCGACTGCATCGCCGTGTTGCCCGCCGCCGCGACCAGCATCACCGAGAAGAGCAGCGCGAAACGCTCGCGCGAGAGCCCGAAACCGTTCATTTCAAACGGCTTTCCAGTTGCCTCTCGATTAGGCGGAGCGCCCGCCTCCAGGGATCCTTCGTCCCGATTCGAGCGTCTACGTAAAATCGCCAGGGGTTCTTGCGGCTTGCCATAAGCGCCCCAATTTGCTTACCCGTCATCTTTCCGCAAAGATTTGGAAACAGCATGTCGGCATCCTGGGAAGAAGCTCGAAGGGACGGGCGTTTTGCGCGCAACACAGGCGGCGGACCGCTCTGGCATTTCCTGCGCGGCTTCATCAAGCATCCGGTGATGGTCGGCTCGATCATCCCGTCCTCGCGGGCGGTGATCGACAAGATGCTCGCTCCGGTCGACTGGACCAATTGCAAGCTGTTCGTCGAATATGGCCCGGGCGTCGGCACTTTCACCGAGCATGTGCTGCGCCGGATGGCCCCGGATGCGACCCTGATCGCGATCGACACCAATTCCGATTTCATCCGCTATCTGCGCGGCAAGTTCACCGACAGCCGGCTGTTCCCGGTGACCGGATCGGCCGCCGACGTGCGCCAGATCATCGCCGATTGCGGCTTCGACGAGGCCGACTACATCCTCTCCGGCCTGCCCTTCTCGACCCTGCCGGCCGGCGTCGGCCCGCTGATCGCGGAAGAGACGTTCGAGGCGCTGCGTCCGGGCGGCGCCTTCCTGGTCTATCAATTCTCGCGCAAGGCGCGCGATTTCATGCTGCCCCATTTCGACCGGGTCGACCCCGGCTTCGAATGGGTCAACGTCCCGCCCTGCCACCTGTTTTGGGGCTGGAAGGACTAGCCAGCCCAGCTCCCGGCTGCAGGCCGGGATCGGAGCCTTTTCCGACATCTACATGCCGAGCTTGCGCCTGCCGAAGTTGAGCCGCCGCGCCAGATTATAGTCGGCGGTGGCGACGACGAAGTAGGACAGCGCCCAGATCAGCCGCTTCAGCCAGGTCCGCCGCGCCTTGTGCGACTCCAGCGTGATCTGGACGCTGTCGGCGATCTCGCCGTCGACGAAGCGGCGCATCATCTCGGCAAAGCCCTTGTCCTCGACGCGCAGCATCATCTCGAGATTGAGGTAGAGGCTGCGCAGGTCGAAATTGGCCGAGCCGATATGGACGACGTCGTCGACCACGATCAGTTTGGTGTGCAGCTTGGTCGCCTGATATTCATAGACCTCGGCGCCGCGCCGGAGCAGGCGGCCGTGAAAGTTGCGCGCCGCCTCGATCGTGGCGCGGATGTCGGACTTGCCGGCATTGACGATGCGGGCGCGGCCGCGCTTCGCGATGGCGAGGATGCGGCGCAGCATCGCCCGGCTCGGCGCGAAATAGGCCATCACCATGTCGAGCTGCTTGGCGCCCATCATGTCCGACTTGACCGAGCGCGCCCAGGGGCTGAGCCGCCGGGTCGGGCCGCCGAACAGCCAGTGCAGCGCGCCGTCCCGCGTGCTGTGCCGGCTTAGCACCCGCCGCAGCTTGCGGATCGAGAGGTCATCGCTCTCCGCCCAGCGGAACAGGGCGTCGAAATAGTCGACCAGGCAGGCCGTGCTCGGCCCGTCCACCTCGAGGCCGAGGTCGCGCCAACCGCCGGTCTCCTCGGTGCCGAAATAGTCGTTGCCGATGTTGAAGCCGCCGATCAGCACCTTGCGGCCGTCGGCGAGCGCGAGCTTCTGGTGGTTGCGCAGCAGATAGCGCCGGCCCCACTTCGGCACGAAGCGGCAGAAGCGCGCCGCCGCGTCGAGCAGCGGCCGGAAGAAGGCCTCGGACGCATAGGCCGAGCCGAAGCCGTCGACCAACATCGACACTTGGACGCCGCGCCCGGCCGCGCGCAGCAGGGCGTCGCGCACCCGCCGCCCGGCCTCGTCATCCTCCCAGATATAATAAAGGATGCGCAGCGATTCGGTGGCGCCGTCGATCAGGGCGATCAGCGCCTCGAGCCGCTGCGGCCCGTCCGGCAACAGGGTCAGCCGGTTCCCCGCCACCTCGATCGGCGCAAGCGCGGTGCAGGCGGGAGCGTTGGTCATCGTCTCCGACCTAGCGTGGCGAGGCGCCCGGTTGAAGGCGCATGCCATTGATTGGTGTTATCGCGATCTATTGGCGAAAAACCGGTACCCACTTTTTCGCGCATCGCTCTAGAGCAGCTTTGTGTATGTCTCGCGGCTGAGCCTGACCGATTTCCGGTCCTATGCCGACGCCGTCATGGCGCCGGGCGCGGGCTTCGTCATCCTCACCGGCGAGAATGGCGCCGGCAAGACCAATATGCTCGAGGCGGTGTCGCTGCTGGCGCCCGGCCGCGGCCTGCGCGGGGTTGCGCTGGCGGAGATGGCGCGGCGCGATGGCCCGGGCGGCTTCGCGGTGGCGGCGCGGCTCGGCGACGCACTCGAAATCGGCACCGGCACGCTTGCCGCCGCGCCCGACAGGCGCCACGTCCGGATCAACGGCGCGCCGGCCGCGGCCAATTCGCTGTCGGAATGGCTTTCGGTGCTCTGGCTGACGCCGGCGATGGACCGGTTGTTCGTCGAGAGCGCGTCGGGACGGCGGCGCTTCCTCGACCGGCTCGTGCTGGCGCTCCATCCCGCCCATGCCGGCCACGCCACCCGCTACGACGCCGCGATGCGGGCGCGCAACAAATTGCTCGCCGAGCCCGCGCCGGACGCCGACTGGCTCGGCGCGCTCGAGGCGCGGATGGCGGACCATGGCCTGGCGCTCGCCCGGGAGCGGGCGCGGACCGTGACCGCGCTGGGCGGCCGGATCGCGGATCAGCCCGAGGGCGCATTCGCGCGTGCCGCGCTCGCGCTCGAAGGCTGGCAGCCGGCCGGCGATGACGACGGGACCGCCTTCGCCGCCGAGCTTCGCGCCGGCCGCGCCCGCGACGCGGCTGCGGGACGCACGCTCGCCGGGCCGCATCGCACCGACCTCGCGGTCGTGCATCAGGGCAAGAACCAGCCGGCCGCCACCTGCTCGACGGGCGAACAGAAGGCGCTGCTGATCGGCCTGATCCTCGCCCATGCCGCTCTGGTCGGCGAACGGACCGGCCAACCGCCGGTGCTGTTGCTCGACGAGATCGCGGCCCATCTCGACCCGGTCCGCCGGTCCGCCTTGTTCGATCGGCTGGGCCAGGTCGGCGGCCAGGTCTGGATGACCGGAACCGAGCGAAATCTGTTCGATCTCGACGCCTCCGGCCCGACCTGGATCGAGGTCCGCGACGGCGTCCCACATATCAGCTGAATCGCCCGATTTTCCTTGGGATTCCGCCCCTTCGACCCTATATCCTGGTCATGGCAACGACCCCCAATGAAAGCAGCTACGGCGCCGAATCCATCAAGGTGCTGAAAGGCCTCGACGCGGTCCGGAAACGGCCCGGAATGTATATCGGCGACACCGACGACGGATCGGGCCTCCACCATATGGTGTTCGAGGTTTCCGACAATGCGATCGACGAGGCGCTGGCCGGCCATTGCGACCGGATCCTGATCGTCCTCAACCCGGACGGGTCGGTCTCGGTCGAGGACAATGGCCGCGGCATCCCGGTCGACATCCACCCCGAGGAGGGGGTGTCGGCGGCCGAGGTGATCATGACCCAGCTCCACGCCGGCGGGAAGTTCGAGAACACCTCCGACGACAATGCCTATAAGGTGTCCGGTGGCCTGCACGGGGTCGGCGTCAGCGTCGTCAACGCGCTTTCCGAAGTGCTCGAATTGACCGTCTGGCGCGACGGCAAGGAGCATTGGATGCGCTTCCGCCACGGCGATGCCGAGGCGCCATTGAAGGTCGTCGGCGACGCGCCGGCCGGCAAGAAAGGCACGCGCGTCACCTTCCTGCCCTCGCCCGCCACCTTCAAGATCACCGAGTTCGACTTCGAGACGCTCGAGCATCGCTATCGCGAGCTCGCCTTCCTCAATAGCGGCGTCCGCCTTGTCCTGAGCGACGCCCGGCACGAGGAGGAGAAGAATGTCGAACTGTTCTACGAGGGCGGCATCGCCGCCTTCGTCCGCTGGCTCGACCGCGCCAAGACGCCGCTGATTCCGGATCCGATCTCGGTGACCGGCCAGCGCGACGATATCGGCATCGACGTCGCGCTCGAGTGGAACGACTCCTATTACGAGCAGACCCTCTGCTTCACCAACAACATCCCGCAGCGCGACGGCGGCACCCATCTCGCCGCCTTCCGCGCGGCGCTGACCCGCACGCTCAACAATTATGCCGAAAAGTCCGGCATGATGAAGCGCGAGAAGGTCAGCCTGACCGGCGACGACATGCGCGAGGGCCTGACCGCGATCGTCTCGGTCAAACTGCCCGATCCCAAGTTCAGCTCGCAGACCAAGGACAAATTGGTCAGCTCCGAGGTGCGCCAGCCGCTCGAAAGCCTGATCGCCGACAAATTGTCGGAATGGCTCGAGGAGAATCCGGGCCATGCCCGCACCATCATCCAGAAGATCATCGACGCCGCCGCGGCGCGCGAGGCGGCGCGCAAGGCGCGCGAGGCGAGCCGCAAGTCGGTGCTCGGCATCGCCTCGTTGCCCGGCAAGCTCGCCGACTGCCAGGAGCGCGATCCGGCCAAGTCCGAATTGTTCCTGGTCGAGGGCGACAGCGCCGGCGGCTCGGCCAAGCAGGGCCGCGACCGCCATTATCAGGCGATCCTGCCCTTGAAGGGCAAGATCCTCAACGTCGAGCGCGCCCGCTTCGACCGGATGCTGTCGTCCAAGGAGGTCGGGACGCTGATCCAGGCGCTCGGCACCGGCATCGGCCGCGACGATTTCAACATCGAGAAGCTGCGCTACCACAAGATCGTGATCATGACAGACGCCGACGTCGACGGCGCCCATATCCGCACCTTGCTGCTGACCTTCTTCTACCGGCAGATGCCCGACATCATCGAGCGCGGCCATCTCTACATCGCCCAACCGCCGCTCTACAAAGTCGCGAAGGGCCGGTCCGAGGTCTATCTCAAGGACGACGGGGCGCTCGACGAATATCTGATCGAGGCCGGCTTGGGCGGCCTGGTGCTGGAAACGGCGGAAGGCCCGCGCTCGGGTGAGGATCTGCGCACGCTCGCCGACCATGCCCGTCGCATGCGGGTGATGATGCGCTACGTGCCGCGCCGCTACGACCCGGCGATCATCGAGGCGCTGGCGCTCGCCGGCGCGTTCGATCCGCGCATTGATTCCGCGCGCCGCAGCGGCGCGCTCGCGACCGGTGCCGAATGGCTCAACGTCGGCGAGGAAGAGGCGCGCTGGACCGCCGAAATGGGCGCCGAGGGCGATTATGTGCTGCGCCGGCTGTGGCGCGGCGTCACCGATCACCATGTCATCGACCACAAATTCCTGGTCGCGGCCGAGGCGCGCAAGCTGCACAGCCTCGCCACCGAGCAGGCGCCGAGCTACGCTCGGCCCTCGCGGCTGGTGCCGATCAAATCGGCAGCCGCGGCCAGCGAGCCGACCGCCGAGGAGTCGGAGGACGGCGAGGAGGTCGTCGCCGCGACTCCGGCCAAGGGCGTGCGGGTGACCCGTCCGATCGAATTGCTCGACGGCATCCTTGCCGCCGGCCGCAAGGGCCTCTCGATCCAGCGCTACAAGGGCCTCGGCGAGATGAACGCCGAGCAGCTCTGGGAGACGACGCTCGATCCGACCAACCGGGCGATGCTCAAGGTCGAGGTCGCCCAGGCCGACGTCGCCGACGAGATCTTCACCCGGCTGATGGGCGACGTGGTCGAGCCGCGGCGCGACTTCATCCAGGAAAATGCGCTCAACGTCGCCAATCTCGACGTCTGACAAGATGAAGGTGCGGCACGAGGGCGGCTGCCATTGCGGCGCCCTCCGCTTCGCCTTCGACAGCGCCAAGCCGCTCTCGCCGCGCGCTTGCCAATGCGGATTCTGCCGGCGTCACGGCGCGCGGACGGTGACCGACCCCGACGGCGCCGCATCTCTGGAATTGCCGGCCGACACGATCCGCTACCGCTTCGGCTCCGGGGTCACCGAATTCCTGATCTGCGGGCGCTGCGGCGTTTATGTCGGCGCGCTTGCTTTGGTCGATGGGCGCAACTTCGCCACCTTGAACCTCAACGCGTTCGAAGACCCGCGGCCCGATCTGCCGGCGGCCCCGATTTCCTATCAGGGCGAGAGTGTCGAGGCGCGGGCGGAGCGGCGGCGGGCTCGCTGGACGCCCGTTCTGACGAATTGAAGACCGCGCATCAGCGCCCGTCGAGCGTCAGGCGGTCCTCATCCTCGGCGACGATCCGGCGCGTTTCCGCGGAGACCTGGCCGGAGCAGGCGAGCATTTGCGTGCGCTTCCATCCGAACGCGGCCTCGTCCGGTGCCGGAGTCAGGAGCAGGGTCTCCTGGAGCCGGCAGATCTCGTCGAGCAACAGCTCGTGGCGATGCTCGCACGCCTCGCATTCGGCCATGGCCAGGCGGAACTGCGCGGCGCGCTGCTCGGCGATCGCCCGCGCGGCGGCCGCATCGATCGGCAGGTCGACCGGGCCGGTCAGCGCGACGCACAGCCTGGCCTGCGCCGGTCCCACCGCTTCGTGCCAATAGGTTTCGGCCTCGGACAGCCTCTCCTGATATTCGGACCACAACAGGGCCCAGACATCGGCGATGCTCTTGAGGGCCTGAACGGCGTGGATTCGGGCGGCGGATGCATTCGGGGACATGGCCTACCTCCTGAGCGCCAAGGTCGGCCAATCGGGACGCTCGCGCCATTCGTGAGTCTCCTTATGGGGTTTCCACGCTATCGGCGGCGCCAGCAGAAGGTCGCGTGATCGTCGAACCGACCCTGCGCTTGGTCGAACGCGCATGGCCAGATGGCCGCCGGTCCGGAAGCTGGCCGGCGGAGAGGATGTCATGACCCACCGATTTGCCTTTGCCGCCGCCCTGCTCGCTTTGTCGGCGTGCCGCGGCGCCGAGCCGGCCCAGAATCAGGCCACCGCCGAGCTGACCGATCCGGTGCCGGTGCCCGACCATGTCCGGGCGGCGCTCGCCGATCCGGAGCGGGCGATGCACGTCGTCGCCGACCAGCGCCGCCGCGCCGCCGAGGTGATCGCCTTTTCCGGCCTCAAGCGGGGCGACCGCGTGCTCGATCTGATTCCCGGCGACGGCTATTGGACGCGGCTGTTCAGCCCGATCGTGGGACCGGAAGGCCGGGTCCATGCGGTCTGGCCCGAAGCCTATGCGCGGACCGCGACCGGCAATGTCGCCCAGCTTCGCCAGCTCGCGGCGACGCCCCATTATGCGAACGTCCGGGTCGAGGTGCAGCCCTCGCCGATTCTGACCGCGCCCGAGCCGCTCGACATGGTCTGGACCGCCCAGAATTATCACGATTATCCGGACGCCTTCATGGGCCGGACCGATCTCGCCCAGTTCAACCGCGCCGTCTTCTCCCTGCTGAAGCCGGGCGGCACCTTCTTCATCATCGATCATGAGGCGGCGGCCGGCTCCGGCATGCGCGACACCGAGCGGCTGCACCGGATCGATCCGGCGACGGTGCGCGAGCAGGTCGAGGCAGCCGGCTTCGAATTTGTCGGCCAGAGCAGGGTGCTCGACAATCCGGCCGACGATCACAGCCGGCCGGTCTTCCACCCGTCGATCCGTGGCCGCACCGACCAGTTCGTGATGCGTTTCCGCAAGCCCGCCCGCTGATGGACTATGGCGCGCTCTTCCGGCTCGACGGCGAGGTCGCGCTGGTGACCGGCGCGGCGCGCGGCATCGGCCTCGCCATCGCCGAGGCGCTGGCGGCGATGGGGGCCCGCGTCATCCTGGTCGACCTCAACGGCCGCGGCGAGGCGGCGACCGCTCGGCTGCGGGCGGAAGGCCGGGACGCGCATTATCTCGCCTGCGACGTCACCGACGCGACCGCCGTCGAATCCTTGCTCGACCGCGTGCTCGCCGAGCATGGCCGGCTCGACATCCTCGTCAACAATGCCGGGATCAGCGCCCGCATCCCGGCGGAACATTATCCCGACGACGCGCTCGACGCGATGATCGACCTCAATGTGAAGGGCGTCTTCCATGCGATGCGCGGCGCCGCCCGGCGCTGGATCATGCGCGGCGCCAAGGGCCGGATCATCAACCTCGCCTCCTTCGCGGGAATCGTCGCCGATCCGCTGTCGGCGCCTTATGCGGCGACCAAGGGCGCGGTCGTCCAGCTCACCCGCACCTGCGCGGTCGAATGGGCGCCGCACGGGATCCGGGTCAATGCGATCGGACCCGGCTATGTCCGCACCGAGATGACTGCGCGCACGCTCGACATGCCCGAAACCTGCGCCGCGATCCGCGCCAAGACGCCGCTCGGCCGGCCGGCGGCCCCGGAAGAAATTTCCGGTGCCGCCATCTTCCTGGCGTCAAACGCCTCAGCC
>JAYRLF010000472.1:0-2911 GCA_041905385.1 Allosphingosinicella sp. | reverse complement strand
GGCTGACCGACGCGCGCGGCCTTTCCTTCATGGATGCGGTCAAGGAACTGGCCGACGCGGCCGGCATGGAGGTTCCTGCCCCCGATCCACGTGCCCAGCAGCGCGCCGAGCGGGCCGCGGGGCTTTACGATGTCATGGACGCGGCCGCGCGCTGGTTCACGGAGCAGCTCGACGGCATCGAGGGCGCGGCGGCGCGCGACTATCTCATGAATCGCGGCATCAGCGACGCGACCCGCCAGCGTTTCGGCTTCGGCCTCGCCCCCGATTCGCGCGGGCGGCTGAAGTCGGCGCTCGCCGGCTTCGGCATCGAGAAACTGGTCGAGGCCGGCCTGCTGATCGCGCCCGAGGAGGGCGAACGCGAGCCTTATGATCGTTTCCGCGGCCGGCTGATGATTCCGATCCGCGACGCGCGCGGCCGCATCATCGCCTTCGGCGGCCGGATCCTGGGCACCGGCGAGCCCAAATATCTGAACTCGCCGGACACGCCGCTCTTCGACAAGGGCCGGACCCTCTACAATCTCGACCGGGCCGGGCCGGCAAGCCGCGAGACCCGCCGGGTCATCGTCGTCGAGGGCTATCTCGACGTGATCGCGCTCGACCAGGCCGGCATCCATGATGCGGTGGCGCCGCTCGGCACCGCGGTGACCGAAGGCCAGCTGGGCCTGCTCTGGCGCCTGTCGCCCACGCCCCTGCTCTGCTTCGACGGCGACGCGGCCGGCCAGAAGGCCGCGATCCGGGCCGCCCTGCGCGCCTTGCCGCACGTCGCGCCGGGGCGATCGCTCGGCTTCGTCACCCTGCCCCCGGGCCAGGATCCGGACGATCTCGTCCGCGCCCAGGGCCGCGGCGCGCTGGAGAGCTTGCTCGAAGCGGCCGAGCCGCTGGTCGACCGGCTCTGGCGCCACGAGCTCGAGGCCGGCCCGCTCGCCACGCCGGAGCAGCGCGCCGGCCTGCGCCGACGCCTGACCGATCATGCCGCGACGATCGCCGATCCCGATGTGCGCGAGCAATATCGGATCGAGCTGCTCAACCGATTCGCGACGCTCAATCCGCGGCCTGAACCAAGACCCTGGGTCGCCCGAGGTGCGCCCGGCCCGCGCGGCCGTTACGCGCCGCCGCGTCCGGCTTCGCCCGAGGCGCGCATGGTCGGCGAGAGCGGGCTCGATCCGCAGCTGGCCCGCGCGGTCCTCCAGGGCCTGGTCCGTTACCCCGACCAGATCGGCGCCCATGCCGAGGCGATCGCCGCGCTCAGCATGACCGACGCCAAGGCCGCGAAGCTGCGCGATCTGATGCTCGAATCGGTGATGACCCACGGCGCGCTTGATCGGGAGCGGCTCGATACCATATTGGCGGAGCGAGGCGGCGCGGCTCTGGTGGAGGCGCTCGGTCTCAAGCGAGGGCTTGCATTTTCCTTCACGCGACGTGATGCGGATCCGGATCGTGCCTGCCGCGACCTGGCTCTGGTGATAGAGACGCTGGCGGCACGTCCCGGGCTGGAGGCTGCGCTGGAGGCGGCGACCGGTCGGTTGAAGGCGGGGGGCGACGACACGGCGTTTCAGGAGCAGCAGCGGCTCCGGGCGGCGCGGGATGAGGCAGACAGGCAACTTGCGACATTAATCGAGGGCGATGGGGACTAATCCCCGCGACGATGGTATAAGGCGTTCGAATGGCGAAGACGAACACGGTGGAGACCGAAGAGAAGACCGAGTCGGGCGATGCGCCGCTCATCGATCTCAACGAAGCGTCCCTGAAGAAGCTGATCGCCCGCGCCAAGAAGCGCGGCGTGATCACCTATGACGAGCTGAACGACGCGCTGCCGCAGGACCAGATGTCCTCCGAGCAGATCGAGGACGTGATGTCCGCCCTCTCCGAGATGGGCGTCAACATCGTCGAGAGCGACGATAGCGACGAGGAGGAGCAGGACGGCGAGGCCGGGCTCGACGAGAATGACGGCGGCGTCGAGACCTTCGTCGTCGAGAAGAAGAAGGAAACGGTCGACCGCACCGACGATCCGGTGCGCATGTACCTGCGCGAGATGGGCGCCGTCGAGCTGCTTAGCCGCGAAGGCGAGATCGCGATCGCCAAGAGGATCGAGGCCGGCCGCGACACCATGATCTGGGGCCTTTGCGAGAGCCCGATCACCTTCAACGCGATCATCGACTGGTCGTCGGCGCTCAACAACGGCCAGATGCAGCTGCGCGAAATCCTCGATCTCGAGGCGATGCTGTCCAAGGGCCCGACCCCGGAGCAGGTCGAAGGCGCCGAGGCCGGCGACGGCGACATTTCCGAATCGACCGCAGGGCCTTCCTTCAAGGAGGAGGAAGAGGTCGAGGAGGTCGCCGAGGAGGAGGATGACGAGGAATCGATGGTCGAGCGGCGCGCGCCGCGGCCGGTCGAGGACGACGACGAGGACAATACGCTCAGCCTCGCCCAGATGGAGGAGACGCTGAAGCCGGCCGCGCTCGAGAAGTTCGCGGTCATCACCGACGTCTACAAGAAATTCTCGAAGCTCCAAGGCGCCCGCATGGAGGCGATGAGCGCCGGCCACGAATTCCCGTCGGCCGACGAGAAGAAATATCAGAAATATCGCGAGCAGCTCACCGCCGAGGTCGAGAGCGTCCAGTTCCACGGCGCCAAGATCGAATATCTCGTCGACCAGCTCTACAGCTACAACCGCCGGCTGACGACGCTCGGCGGCCAGATGCTGCGCCTGGCCGAGCGCCACAAGGTGCCGCGCCGCGCGTTCCTCGAAGCCTATATGGGCCACGAACTCGACGAGGGCTGGGCCGAGCGCGTCTGCACGCTCGACCGCAAATGGTCCGCCTTCTGCGAGACCGAGGCCGACGCGATCGAGCGGATCCGCACCGAGATCTCCGAGATCGCCCAGGCGACCGGCATGGGGCTCGGCGAGTTC
>JAYRLF010000471.1:0-2914 GCA_041905385.1 Allosphingosinicella sp. | reverse complement strand
CGGGAAACGTCGCGACCGAAGACGTCGCCTTCGCGCTCGGCGACGCGCTCGACGTCGACCTGAACCGACTGGTCGATACCGCGGTCTGGTTGAACGATCGACTCGGGCGCGAGCGAACCAGCGCCGTTGCGCGCGC
This sequence comes from Allosphingosinicella sp., assembly GCA_041905385.1. Lineage (GTDB taxonomy): Bacteria > Pseudomonadota > Alphaproteobacteria > Sphingomonadales > Sphingomonadaceae > Allosphingosinicella. The sequence goes on along the minus strand of JAYRLF010000471.1, from coordinate 2,778 downwards.
GCTCGCTGCCGGAAAGCCTTAGTCGGGGACCGGTGCTTCGCCGCGCTCGCGAATCGGTCTAACCGGATCCGCGGTGTCGCCGACGTCGCGCCCGAGCCAGCGCTCGAGGATCTCGGCCGTATCCTGTCCGACGTCGCGCGGCGCGGGCCTTCGGACACCCGAAGGGGTCGCCGACAATTTCGGGAAGGCGCCCTGCATCGGCGTCGGGCCGAGCACGGGATCGTCGACGGTGACGATCGCCTCGCGGGCGGCGAAATGCGGGTCGGCCAGCATGTCCTCGGCGTCGTACATGCGCCCGGCCGGCACGGAATGCGCGATCATCGCCGCGTCGACCTCCGCCACCGTCTTGGTCGAGGTCCAAGCCTCGACGATCGCGTCCAGTTCCTCCTGGTGGGCACCGCGCGCCGTGTGGGTCGCATAACGCGGGTCGCGTGCGAGCTCGGAGCGCCCCATCGCCTCGCACAGTCGGGCGAAGACCCGATCCTGATTGGCGCCGATCAGGAACTCGCCATCGGCGCAGCGATAGACGTTGGACGGCGCGATGCGGGGCAGCCTGGCGCCAGTGCGCGCACGCTTATGGCCAGCGAGCGCCCATTCCGGAACGAGCCCTTCCATCACCTGCAGCACGCTTTCATAAAGCGCGGCATCGACGATCTGTCCCTCGCCTGTCCGGTCGCGATGGTGCAGGGCGGCAAGCGCGCCGAGGCATCCGTAAGTCGCCGCGAGCGAATCGCCGATCGAGACTCCCATGCGCGGCGGCGGCCGATCCGGATAACCCACGATCTTGCGCCAGCCGCCCATGGCTTCGGCAATTCCGCCGAAGCCGGCACGAGTCGCGTAAGGCCCGGTCTGGCCGTAGCCGGAGACCCGCACGACGATCAGTCCGGGATTGTCGGTGCGCAGTTCGACCGGATCCAGGTTCCACCGCTCGAGCGTGCCGGGCCGGAAATTCTCGACCAATATGTCCGCGCACCCGATCAGGTCCCGGGCAAGCCCCTGCCCTGCTTCCGAGCGCAGGTCGGCAGCGACGGAATATTTGTTGCGTCCGATCACCCGCCACCAAGTCGGCGTGTCGCCCTGCCCCCAATCCCGCATCGGGTCGCCGACGCCGGGCTGCTCCAGCTTCACAACCTCGGCGCCCATGTCGCCGAGCAACTGGCCGCAGAATGGCCCCGCGATCAATTGGCCGAGCTCGACGACACGGATGCCGGCCAGTGATCCGCCGCCGCCGACGGCGGCGCCCTTGTCTGTCTGCTCAGACCGCATGGACTGCCTTGACGATCATATGCGCTTCCACCCCTTCAGGACCGTCTTCCGATCCGAAGCCACTTTCCTTGATTCCGCCGAACGGCGCGTCGGGCCACGAGGTCCGGACGGTGTTGATCGCGACCATCCCCGCCTCAACCGCATCGCCCAGCAATGCCTGGCGCCGCCCATTCTCGGTGAAGCAATAGGCCGCGAGTCCATAAGGCAAGCGATTGGCCTGCCCGATCGCCTCTTCCACGGTCGCGAAGCGGTCGATCAAGGCGAGCGGGCCGAACGGCTCCTGGTTCATCGCTTCGGCCGCAGTCGGGACGTCTGCCAGCACGGTCGGCTGGAAGAAGTAGCCAGGGCCGGTCCTGCGTCCTCCGCCGGCAAGCAATTTGGCACCGAGGCCTAGCGCATCCTCGACCATTGCTTCGACGGCGGCCGGACGGCGATCGTTGGCGGTCGGCCCCATGATGGTGTCGGGCGCCCGACCGTCGCCGACCTTGACCCGTTCCGTGCGGGCCGCAAAACCAGCAGCGAACCGATCGTATATCCCGTCCTGGACGTAGAAGCGCGTCGGCGAGACGCAAACCTGCCCGGCATTGCGGAATTTGTGGGCGACCAGGATGTCGAGTGTCTTCTCGAGGTCGCAATCGTCGAACACAAGCACCGGCGCGTGCCCGCCGAGTTCCATCGTCATGCGCATCACCGTGTCGGCGGCGAGCCGCATGAGATGCTTGCCGACAGGGACCGACCCGGTGAAGCTCAGCTTGCGGGTCACGGGCGAGGCGAGCAGCGTGCGAGACACAAGATCCGGAACGCCAAAAACCAATTGCGCAACCTCGCCCGGGAGTCCGGCATCCTGGAAGCATCGCATGACGGCGATGGCGCTCGCCGGCGTTTCCTCGCTCGGCTTCAGGATGACCGAACATCCCGCCGCCAGCGCCGGAGAGAGCTTGCGCACGGGATTGATGACAGGAAAATTCCAGGCGCAGAAGGCCGCGACCGGCCCAACTGGCTGCCGCATAACGATCGAGCGCATACCAAGAGGCCGCTGCAAGACGCGCCCGCGGTCGCGGACCGCCTCGCCGGCGTGGAATTCCAGAATCGCTGCTGCGCCCGCGACTTCTCCCTTGGCCTCCGCGAGCGGCTTGCCCTGCTCGAGCGTTGCGATCCCTGCCAGCAGGTCGGCCCGCTCACGAAGCAGTGCGGCCGTCCGGTTCAGGATCGCTGCGCGCGCTTCCGGCGCGGTGGCCCGCCAGGCGACGAAGCCGCGTTCAGCCGCCGCCAGCGCATCGTCCAGGTCCGCGCGTGCGGCGAGCGGCAAAGCGCCAAGCGAATCGCCGGTCGCGGGATTCAGAACCTCCTGGGTGTCGCGCCCCTGCGCGCCACGCCACGCGCCGCCGACATACAGCCCCAGTTCGGGAAATGCCTCAGCGGTCATAAAATGCCCCATTCGCAGCCTGCATTTGCCTGGACAGGCCCCTACCCTCTTACCGTCGGCCAAACCGGCGCAACAACACGGTTTTG
>JAYRLF010000470.1:0-2925 GCA_041905385.1 Allosphingosinicella sp. | reverse complement strand
TGCCATTGCCCGGAGTGCCGGCGGCGCGGCGAGGCCGTCCGATCTCGATCCACAGCGCCTGCGCCTGTGCGACTCTTCGTCCTTCGACGAGCGCCTGGAGGAAGGCGTTGAGCTCGTCCGTATCGGCGGGGGCGCCGGTCCGGGCCAGCCGCCGCAGCACCGCTTCGTGGCTTGCAAAATTGTCGGCGGTCAGCGCGCGCAGATGGCGCAGATAGGCCGCGCGCCACTCGGGCCCGACGGCGAGGCGCTCGGCGATGGCGGCGGCGCCGCCGGGCTGGCCGGCCAGCTGCCGGAGCGCCGGGAAGATCCTGTTCTCGAGCTCGCGCTGCCGCAGCAGCGCGTCGGCGCGCAACACGGCGACGTCGATCGCGCCTTGCTCGACAGCGCGCTCGAACGTCCAGGCCTGGGCGACGCGACTACGCCAACCCAAGGAGGAGGCGCGCGACATCAACGCCCAGGACGCGTCGGCATGGCCCCGCGCATCTTCGGCCAAGCCGAGCAGGACCGTGCCCGACGGGTCCAGCGGCGAACTGCGCATCGCCGACGCGGCATGGAAAGCGGCGGCGTCGAAGCGGCGCTGCTCAAGGGCGAGGGCGGCAGAAGCGGCTTCCGCCGGGGCGGCGCCCGGCAGCAGTCCGGCCGCGATGTCGGGCCGGCCCACGGCCGCGGCACGGTCGGCGGCCGCGACGGCGACGACGGCATAGAGGATCGGCGCCCCGGCGATCAAAGCGATCCATTTGCGATGACCCGCCGCTGCCAGCGCCGGTCCGAAATGGGACTGCGCGGCCGCGCGGGTCACCAGGCCGAACAGCAGGCCGAACAGGGCCATGAGCGAGAGCATGCGCAGCGGATAATCGGTCGCGGAGTGGAGCATCAGCACGACGATGCCGGCGAGCGCGGTGAAGCCGAGGCGACGATCGGAGCCGCTCTTGTGCGCGAGCGCGACCGCGCTGGCGATCAGCCAGGCGCAGAAAAGGGCGAAGATCAGGACCGCCAGCGCGCCGCCTTCCAGCAGCAGCTCGAGAAAATCGTTGTGCGCGTTGTTCGGCCGGCCCGCGGCAAGGAAGTCGAGCTGCTCGAACGCCGGGAAGACGGTGCGGAAGGTTCCGATTCCCGATCCGGCCGGCCAGAAGGCCTGAACCGCCGCCCAGCTGTCGGTCCAATATTCGAGCCTGATCTCGGACGCGGTGAAACGGCCGACGATCGCGCGCACGGCATCGATCCTTGTCGCGGCGAGCGCCAGCACGACGATCGTCGCCACCGCCGCGGCGGCGGACGTCGCGGTCAGGCGCAGCCGGAACAGCAGGAACAAGGAGACGGCGAGCGCGAAGGGCAGCACGATCAGGCCCATGCGGGAGGTCGTGGCGAGGGCGCCGGCCGCGAACAATCCGATCAGCCCGATCGCGATCGGCAAGGGCAGCGACAGGCTGCGCCGATTCCCCTCGCCCGGATCGCCCGAGCGCAAGCCGGCGAGGCCGGCGGTCAGGATCATCGCCACCAGGACGAAGGCGGCCTGGTGGTTCCTGTTGACGAACAGGCCCGGCGACGAAGCGCTGTGGGCCGACGGGAAGAGGGTGATGACTGCTGCCGCGCCGCTGCTCCGCTGCAGGGCGCCGATCAGCGCGGAGAGCGCGGCGACGGCGATCACGGCCTGGAGCAGCCGGCGGCGCTCGGCCGGCTCGAGCGACACCGCCGCGAAGAACAAGGCGAAGCCCGGCAGCATTGCGAGCGCGCTCGCCATCGTGGCCGCCGGCTCGAGGCTCGCCGGCCGCCAGCCGCCGTCGAGATTGGCCAGGGCCAGGGTGGCCGCCGCCGGCTCGCGGCCCGGAAGCAGGCTCCACAGCGAATAAGGCAGCGGGACCAGTTGGAGCAGCAGCACGGCCGGAATCGCGACCAGCAGCGCGGTGGCGAGCAACGGCATGCGGCGGGGCATCGGCCGCGCCGCGACCGCGATCCACGCGATCAGGAACAACGCGCCGGCTTCGAGCAGCCCCGCGATCAGCGGATAATCATTGCCGGCACCACCGAGCAGGAGCACCGCGATGAGGTAGGCCAGCGCCAGCCGCCCGCCGCTCGCGGCGTGCCCGGCCGCGTCGCGGCGCCACAGGATGGCCGGCACGGGGGCCCGACCGCGCTCCGACCGGGGAAAGCCTCGATGCGAGAGACTGGTCATGGCGCGCCCGCCGGGACACTCGGCACCCGGTTCGCGCTGTCTCTGTCTCGGTCGCTGCTGGTCATTTCGCCGGCTTCACCTGGTTCCCGTGCCCTCCGTCCCTGACCGGCAAGTAGCGACGGGGAATGCGATAAGGCATCCGGGAGAATCCCCGAGAATTCAGTCGTTTCATGGCAATCGCCGGCCGCGCATGTGGCGCGGCCGGCTGACTGCCCCTAGCCATTTTCAGCCGGCGTGCCGCCGGCACCGCCTGATCAATTCGGGCTGGAATCGTCGTCGTCATTGGTGATGATGACGACGCCTGCCACGACCACGCCGATGCCGAGCAGGATCAGCCACAGCGGCGTGCCGACGAGCTGGTTCTCGCCGGATACCGGCGCTCCCGCGCGCGCGACCGCCGACACGCCTGGGGAGACCGGCGCCGCCGATTGCGGCAGCGTTGCCGATGAGGCGCGAACGGCCTGGGCAGCATGCGCCGAGATCGGGGCCGCGATCACTGCTGCGAGCGTGGCGGCCTTGACGATTTTCTTGAGCATTGCAGTCTCCCAGAGGTTCGAATCCACCCTGCCGCGATACCGGCGATTTGCTGACATCATCACCCGGAAAAAACCCGGAAATGCTTGAATCGCGCCGATTCAATAGGCGTTCTGGTGGGTCAGGACCTTGGCGGTCCGGATCAGGATCAGGAGGTCGCGGCCGAGGCTCCAGCCGTTGAGATATTCCATGTCGGCCTGGAGCCGCGCCCGAAGATC
>JAYRLF010000469.1:0-2926 GCA_041905385.1 Allosphingosinicella sp. | reverse complement strand
GAAGGGCGTCTCTACCGACGGTATATTGATCTGTGGAGAAACGAATGCCACCTCGGTGTTCCTCGCAGGCGAGAACGAAGCCGTGATGATGTTCGCCAACGAGGAGGCCGGTCCAATGAACTTCGGCGCCATTCCAACTCCGGAACCCGGCCGGCATGTTGCAGAGGTCGGGAACCGCTACTCGCTCAGCGCAGCTCCCCAGAGCCATCGACGCGACCAAAAGCATTGGTGCGCGCATCGAATTGCCGAGCCTATTTGCCCCGCTTCTGCCGATGCTGCTCGAGATCGAGCACCGCATTGGCCTCGCCCTCGGGCATTAGGCCGAGCCGGCGCGCCACTTCCTGATAGGCTTCGGCCTCGCCGCCGAGGTCGCGGCGGAAGCGGTCCTTGTCGAGCTTCTCGTTGGTGCTCGCATCCCACAAGCGGCAGCCGTCCGGGCTGATCTCGTCGGCCAGGATGATGCGGGCATAGTCGTTTTCCCACAGCCGGCCGAATTCGAGCTTGAAGTCGATCAGGCGGATGCCGATCCCGGCGAACAGGCCGGACAGGAAATCGTTCACGCGGATCGCCATGTCGGCGATGTCGTTCATCTCGTCCTGGCTGGCCCAGCCGAAGCAGGCGATATGCTCGTCGGCGATCATCGGATCGCCGAGCGCGTCGTCCTTGTAATAATATTCGATGATCGTGCGCGGCAGCTGGGTGCCTTCCTCGATGCCGAGCCGCTGCGACAAGGTGCCCGCGGCGACGTTGCGCACCACCACCTCGATCGGGACGATTTCGACCTGGCGGATCAATTGCTCGCGCATGTTGAGCCGACGGACGAAATGGGTCGGGATGCCGATCTGGCCGAGCAGGGTGAAGATATGCTCGGAGATGCGGTTGTTGAGCACGCCCTTGCCGGAGATCGTGCCCTTCTTCTGCGCGTTGAACGCAGTCGCGTCGTCCTTGAAATATTGGATCAGGGTGCCGGGCTCCGGACCCTCGTAAAGGATCTTGGCCTTGCCTTCATAGACGAGTCGGCGGCGGGACATGATTTTCAGCCTCCGGCTGCGAGTGAGAGTGGGCCAAGCCCCGGGGAAGGTCCGGCTATATAGAGAAGGCCCGATACAAGGGCAAACGGCGTAATAGGGGACTGGCTAGAATCTGGGTACGCCAATAGGATCGGCCCGATCCGGGACAGGCCATGCATATCGTGCGCGTAGTCGTCACCATGTCGACCCTGCTGCTGCTGCCGGGCTGCTATGGCATTATGCCTTGGGAACAGCGTCAACCCGACGACGTGCTTCTGGACCGGATAGAGGCAAGATTGGCCTCGAACGCTTGCCTGGCGCCGCTGGACCGCTGGGAGCGCGGCTATCATTTCCGCAACGACTGGCATTCCATTCGCGGCGCGCTCGACCCTTCGAGGGTGATCTTTCGCTTCAGGCAGGCCGGGGTTTACGGCTTTCGTGCCGGACGACGTCAAGATGACCCGGACGAAATGGCTCTCGATCATCGGCAGTATCGGATGGCGGGAGGCGAATATTTCGTGGACACAGGTCGCCTCGAACTGTGGTCGTGCGGGTGGAATTGTGGACCCGGCATCCCTGCAGGCGGAAGTTGCGGATGATCAGGTGACGCGTCCGCGCACGGCGAACTTCGGATCGCGCCAGCTCTCCTCGCGCAGGATCCGCGCCATGATGTCGACCGCGCGCCAGACATCCTCGAAGCCGAGATAGAGCGGGGTCAGGCCGAAACGGGCGACGTCGGGCGCGCGGAAATCGCCGATCACGCCCTCGGCGATCAGCGCCTGGCAGATCTCGAAGGCGTGCGGGTGGCGGAAGGAGATGTGGCTGCCCCGCTGCTCCTCGCCGCGCGGGCTGATGCAGACCAGCTCCGGGCAATTCTGCTCGACCAGAGCGTGGAAGACGTCGAACAGGGCGCGCGACTTGGTCCAGAGCCGCTCCATCGTCACGCCTTCAAAGGCGTCGAGCCCGGCCTCGAGGCCGGCGATGCCGAGGATCGGCGGAGTGCCGGCGAGGAAACGGTCGATGCCGGCGGCCGGGCGATAATCGTCGGTGAAGGCGAACGGCTCGGCATGGCCCATCCAGCCGCGCAGCGGCGAGAGCAGCCGGTCCTGCAGATGCTCGGCGATGTAGAGAAAGGCCGGCGCGCCCGGCCCGCCGTTGAGGAATTTGTAGCCGCAGCCGACGGCGAGCTCGGCGCCGGCGTCGTTGAGCTGGAGCGGCACCGCGCCGACGCTGTGGCTCAGGTCCCAGACCGTCATCGCGCCGGCCGCCTTCGCCCGCGCGGTCACCGCCGCCATGTCGAACCGCTCGGCGGTTTTGTAGTGGACATGGGTCAGCAGCAGCAGGTTGGTGTCCGCGCCGATCCGCGCCTCGATCTGGGCGCGCGGGGCGATGTCGAGATTGAGCCCCAGCACGTCGGCGGCGCCGCTGGCGATATGGAGATCGGTGTGGAAATTGCCCGATTCGGACAGCAGGGTCTTTCGATCGGACAGGCCGGCGGCGGCGACAAGCAGCTTGAACAGGTTCACCGAGGTCGAATCGGCGACGATCACCTCGTGCGGTTTCGCCCCGATCAGCGGCGCCAGCTTGGCGCCGACCCGGCGCGGCGCGCCGATCCAGTCGGCGCTGTTCCAGCTGCGGATCAGGCCTTCGCCCCATTCCTTTCGGACCACCGCGTCGAGCCGCGGTGCCGTCGCCTTCGGCAGGGGGCCGAGCGAATTGCCGTCGAGATAGATGACGCCGTCCGGCAGGTCGAAGCGGTCGCGGTAGGCGCGCAGCGAGTCAGCGGCGTCCGCGGCTTTGGCCTCGGCATGGGTGAACATCAGCAGGGGGACCCAGAGTCGGGGCCGGAGGTGGCCGTGATCGGCCGGGTAAGCCGGCCGGGTAGGAGAGCGCCGCCAGCCGGACCGGGATGTCCG
>JAYRLF010000468.1:0-2927 GCA_041905385.1 Allosphingosinicella sp. | reverse complement strand
AGTGACCGCGGAGGAACGGACGGCCTGGCAGACCGGGCGCGCTGAGGCGCTGACGCGCGCACATGGCCGCTGGGAGCGGGCCCTGTCGGAATGGAATCGGCTGAGCTGCGCAGGCAACGGCCGGATGACGCCGCAATGCCAGTCGATCGGTGGCCGGCCGGTCGAGCCGACTGATGAGAATTTCACGATCGCCCCGCCCGAGATGGACAATTTCGTTCAGGTGCTCGGCGGACGGCAGTTCACGCGGGGCGAAGAGTCCAACAGCTTCTTCATCGCGGTCGAACCCGGCAGCTACATCCTCTATGGGCCCGTGGTCGGAGCGCCGAATGCGATGAATTTCGGCACTTGTCTCTGCATGGGCTCGGTCCGCTTCGAGGTGCGAGCGGGCCAGATCACCGACATCGGCGAGCTGCGTTATCCGCGACTCGAAGCTATCGGACCGCGCGGGACCGGACGGATGTTCGGACCCGATCGACTTCCGATCATGGCGGTCAATCCGCCGAGCGAGGGAATGGCCGTGCCAGAGCGGCTGGCAGGCTTCACGGTCGTGCGCGCGGAGCTGCGGGCTGCCGACAAGATGCCAAACTATTTCGGTGTCACCATTGATCGATTGCCGGAGATCCCGGGCGTCCTTGCTTATCGACGCGACCAGGTGATCGACGTGCGCGCGGGAGATGCGGCGGCGAGCCCGGTGACGCCATAGCCGGAGGTCAGGCCTCGTCCTGCATCCTCAATGCCACGTCGCTCATGAAGCGTGCATCGTCGCCCTTGGCGAGCCACTCGGCCTCGCTGGCGATCGCGGCGAGCAGGTCGCTCAGCTTTTCGGTCTCGGCCTTGGCATAATTGCCGAGCACGTGTCGGGTCACCCGGTCCTTGTGGCCGGGATGGCCGATGCCGATCCGCACCCGCCGGAAAGCATTGCCGAGATGGGCGTCGAGCGATCGGATGCCATTATGCCCGGCGGTGCCGCCGCCCGTCTTCACCTTGACCTTGAAGGGCGCGAGATCGAGCTCGTCGTAAAAGGCGGTGACGTCCTCCGGCGCCTTCTTGAAGAAGCGCATCGCCTCGCCGGCGGCGCGGCCGCTCTCGTTCATGAAGGTCGCGGGCTTGAGGATCAGGATCCGCTGTCCGCCGATCCGGCCCTGGCGGGTCCAGCCGGCGAACGCCTTCCTCGGCGGATCGAAATTGTGCAGCTCGGCGATCGCGTCGACCGCCATGAAGCCGACATTGTGCCGGTGCATCGCATATTCCGCGCCGGGGTTGCCGAGGCCGACCCAGATCTGCACGGGCTGATACTCCCCCCAGTCGCCGGCCTCCGGCGCGGAGGCAGGCTGGCCCGGCACCTCGGCCGGCTTCGCGCCGAACAGGGTGCCGAGCCAGGAAAGGGCCAAGCCTTAGGCCTCGCTCTCGCCTTCGGCCTCTTCCTCGCCGACCAGCGGCACTTCGGCCGGGCTCGGCTCGGGCGCGCCTTCGGCCGCGGCCGCCTCGGCGGCCTCGGACTTGACGCCCGACGGGGCGACGATCGTCGCGATCGTGAAGTCGCGGTCGGTGATCGCGGACTCGGTGCCCTTGGGCAAGGTCACCGCGCTGATGTGCAGCGAATCGCCGATGTCGAGGCCGGCAAGGCTGATCAGCACGTCGTCCGGAATCTCGGCGGCGTCGCAGACCAGCTCGAGCTCGTGGCGCACCGCGTTGAGCACGCCGCCGCGCTTGATGCCGCGCGACTTTTCCTCGTCGACGAAGCGGATCGGCACCGCGACATGGACCTTGGCATGCTCGGAGATGCGCAGGAAATCGACATGCAGCGGCCGGTCGGTGACCGGGTGGAACTGGACGTCCTTGGGCAGCGTGCGGACCGGCGACGCGCCGGCCTCGATCATCACCACCGAATTCATGAAGTGGCCGCCCGACAGCGCCTTCATCAGCGCTTTCTCCTCGAGGTGGATCGAGAGGGGCTCTTCGTTATTGCCGTAGACCACGGCGGGGACGCGGCCATCGCGACGCAGAGCACGGGAGGCTCCCTTGCCAGCCCGTTCGCGCGTCTCGGCCGACAGCGTAAGCTGCTCGCTCATTGCATGTCTCCAAGTTTGACGTTGATGTACATCGCCGCACACGCCTCCAGGGATGACCATGTGCGGGGAGCGGCGCCTATAGGGGAGGGGCCTTCGTAAAGCAAGCCAATCCCCCCTCCCAGGTGCGGGAGGGGGAGACAGGTTCAATTCGCTTCGAGGTGCGGCACGCGCTCCGCCTGCAGGCCTTGGGTCGCCAGCACAGCCTGGACGCTGTCCGGACCCGCCAGGTGTCCGCCGCCGACGGCGACGAACACCGTGCCGGGCTGCGCCATCCGCTCGCGAATCCAGCGCGCCCAGGTCGCATTGCGATTGGTGAAGATCAGTTGGTGGAGCGCCGGGTCCTCGCGGGACGACTGGTTCAGGATGTCGGCCATCCGCTCGATGTCGCCGGTCGACCAGGCGGCGAGCACCGGCGCGAGCTGGTCGTCGATCTCGTCATATTGCTCGATCGTCTGGCGCAGCTGCGCCAGTTGCTGGGCTTCCGGCATCGAATCGAACAGGCGCAGCTGCCATTCGATCCCCTCGAGCTCGCGCACCGGAACGTTGCGGGCCGCGGCGGCGCGCCGCAGGATCAGCTCCGGACCGTTCTCCGAGCGGATGCCGAGCCGCTGGCTCGCGGCGACGCCGATCATCATCGAGGCGAACCACGGCTCGAACCGGTCGACCACCGGCGCCGGCAGCCCGAGCCCGCTCAGCGCCCGGCCGAGCGCCGCATTCTCCTCCGCGTTCAGCCGTTGCGACAGCAGCCGGCCCTGCGGGTCGATCGCGAGCTGCGCGAACAGCGGCTGCAGCTCGGCCTGGTTGTCGGGAATGATCGCCTCGAGCACCAGCTCGTTCGAGGCGTCGAAGGCGGTG
>JAYRLF010000467.1:0-2939 GCA_041905385.1 Allosphingosinicella sp. | reverse complement strand
CGCGATGCAGGCCGCGCTCGGCCGCGCCGACGAGGCCGGCGGCACGCTGAGCGGCGGCGGCCGCCTCCATGCCGACATCTTCCCGGACGCCTTCTATGTGCAGCCGGCCCTGGTCGAGATGCCGCGCCAGCAGGGCCCGGTCGAGGATGAGACCTTCGCGCCGATCCTCTACGTGATGCGCTACAGCGATCTCGATGCGGTGATCGACCTGCACAATGCGGTGCCGCAGGGCCTGTCCTCGTCGATCTTCACCACCGACATGCGCGAGGCCGAGCTGTTCCTGTCGGCGCGCGGCTCCGATTGCGGCATCGCCAACGTCAATATCGGCACCTCCGGCGCCGAGATCGGCGGCGCCTTCGGCGGCGAGAAGGAAACCGGCGGCGGCCGCGAATCCGGCGCCGACAGCTGGCGCGCCTACATGCGCCGCGCCACCAACACGATCAATTACGGCCGCACCCTGCCGCTCGCCCAGGGCGTCAGCTTCGAGATCGACTGAGACCCCAACTCGTCATCCCAGCGAAAGCTGGGATCTCAGTTCTCTTACAAGCCTCTGAAAAAGCAGGGAGATCCCAGCTTTCGCTGGGATGACGGATAGGGTGTGGCCGGACGCAGTCAAACTCGTCTGTCCCAACCCGCCACCGTATAAACCGCAGGTTATCCGCACGCGCGGCGTAAAGGCGCCGACGCTAAACCGTCATCAAGCCGTGTGCTTCTGGCGATATCCGGTCGGCGGCGGGTCCCCGTAGGCGTAGCGTTCGGACCCGCCGCAATCCGCCTCCAGCAGATGCTTCTGGATCTTGCCCGCCGAGGTGCGCGGGAACTCCTCCACGAACAGGAAGTGCGCCGGCACCTTGTAGGCGGCGAGCCGCGCGCGGCAGAATTGGGCCAGCTCGGCCGCGTCCGGGCGCGGGCCGTCCGGGGCGAGCTGGACGAAGGCGCAGCCGACCTCGCCCCATTTCCGGTCGGCCCGGCCGATCACTGCGACGCCGGCCACCGCCGGATGCGCCGCCAGCACATTCTCGACCTCGGCCGGATAGACGTTCTCGCCGCCCGAGATGAACATGTCCTTCCGCCGGCCGACGACGTGATAGAAGCCGTCGGCGTCGCGCCGGGCGAGGTCGCCGGATTTGAGCCAGCCGTCCTCGGTGAAGGCGGCCCGCGTCGCCGCCGCGTCGTTCCAATAGCCCGGCGTCACGCCCGGGCCCGCGAACAGCAGGTCGCCGACAATGCCGTCGGGCAGGTCGCGCCCGGCTTCGTCGACGATCCGCACGCTGCACAGCAATTGCGGCTTGCCGACCGATCCGATCCGCTCCCAGGCGTCGGCCGGGTCGACCAGGAAGGCGGTCGGCCCGGTCTCGGTCATGCCCATGCCGTTGCAGACCCTGAGGCCGAGCGCCCTCAGCCGGATCGCGAGCGCGTCGGGCAGCGGCGCGCCGCCGCAGCCCCAATGGCGGACATGGCTCAGCGGCGCCGCCGCGAAGCGCGGATGGTCGAGCAAAGCCTGATAGACGGTCGGCACGCCGAAGACGGTGTCGAGCCGCCGCGCTTCCAGCAGGCCGACCAAGGTCTCGGCGTCGAACTGGGCGAGCAGGACCACCCGCCCGCCGGCGATCAGCACCGGCAAGGCGTGGAGGTTGATTCCCGCGGTGTGGAAATTGGGCAGGAAGCAGGCGGTCGTGTCGCTGCGCCGCAGCCCGGTCGCCGAGCCGATATTGACGTAGTTCGCCGCCGCCATCCGATAGGTGTAGATCACGCCCTTGGGCCGGCCGGTCGTTCCCGACGTGTAGATCAGATACCAGCTCTGCTCCGCCGGCCACTGCTTGCGGAAGTGCCGCTGCGGCGCGGCCGCGACCAGGGGCTCATAGTCCGTGTCGAGGTGGAGGGTCGGCGTCGCCCCGGACAGGCCGGCGACGGCCTCCTCGTCCTCGGCGCCGTGCAGCAGCAGCGCCGGCGCCGCGTCGGCGATCAGCCCGTCCAGCTCGGCCGGCGGCATCCGCCAGTTGAGCGGCACCAGGATCGCGCCCAATTTCGCGCAGGCGAACAGCAATTCGAAGAAGGCGATCCGGTGGCGGCAGAGCAAGGCGACGCGGTCGCCCTCGGCCACGCCCTGCGCGGCGAGCATCGCCGCCGCCTGTCCCGCTTTCGCGTCGAGCGCGGCATAAGTGATCGTCCGCCCGCCGGCGCATTCCTCCAGCGCGACCGCCTCGGGCGACAGCTCGGCCCGCTTGGCGATCAGGTCGGGAAGATCGCCGATCATCGCGGCCGCTTCCTGAGGCCGTCGGCGACCAGGGCGATCGCCTCATCGGCAATCTCGTCGGGCGCCTTGTCCTCGCTCCAGATCGCATAGCGCATGCCGAGGAACACGCTCATCCCGATCAGCGCCCAGGCGCGCAGCTCGTCCGGCCCCTCGACGATCTCGCCGCGCTTCGCCGCCGCGGCGAGCCCCTGACGATAGCCTTCGGCGAAGCTGCGATAATGCTCGCGATAGACGTCCTCGGCGACGAACTGCGCCTCCTCGATGATCCGGTAGAGCTCGGGATGCTTGCGGGTGAAGGCGATGAAGGCGGCAAGGCCGAGCCGCTCCGCCGCGAGCCGGTCCGGCGCGCTCGCCACCGCTTCGGCGACATGGTGGCGGGTGGCGTGACTCATGTCCTGGACCAGCGCCCGGAACAATTCCTCCTTGCTTTCGAAATAGGTGTAGAAGCTGCCGAGCGCGACGCCGGCGCGGGCGGTGATGCCGGTGATCGCCGCCTCGTGATAGCCGCGCGCGCCGAATTCCTGCGCCGCCGCCTCGAGCAATTTGCGCACGGTCCGCCGGCCGCGTTCGGTGCGCGGCGCCTTGTCGGCGGAGACGGCGCCCTGGCCGAGATCGTTCATAGCCCCTCCGGATGCGAACTTGAACCGACTTTCAAGTCTGCGCAAGTGAGGGTTTTGTCGGC
>JAYRLF010000466.1:0-2940 GCA_041905385.1 Allosphingosinicella sp. | reverse complement strand
GAGCGGGCGATCGAGCATGTCACGGCCGGGACCCCGCCCGGCGCGCCGCGCCGCGCCCGCGGCCGGGTCGGCGCCGAGGAAGGCACCACCCATTTCGTCGCGGTCGACGCCCAGGGCAATGTCGCCTCCTACACGTCGACGATCGAGAGCGCGTTCGGATCGGGGCTGACGGTCAACGGCATGTTCCTCAACAACGAGTTGACCGATTTCGACTCAGAGCCGGTGATGGACGGCCATCCGTCGGCCAACCGGGTCGAGGGCGGCAAGAGGCCGCGCAGCTCGATGTCGCCGACCATCGTCTACGGGCCGGACGGCGAGGTGCGGATCGCGGTCGGCGCCGCCGGCGGCACGACCATCATCGCCCAGGTCGCCAAAGCGCTGATCGGCGTCCTAGACTGGAACATGCCGGCGCAGCAGGCGATCGCGATGCCGCAGCTGATCGGCATGGGCGACCAGCTGACGGTCGAGCGCGGCACCTCGCTCGAGGCGATGATCCCGGCGCTGCAGGCGATGGGCCATCGCGTCGTCGCCGCCTCGCCGGGCTACAAGGCCAATGCGGTCGAGCGGGTCGGCGGACGCTGGGTCGGCGGCGCCGATCCGCGCAGCGAGGGGACTTGGGTGGCGCAATAATTCAGACGCCTCGGCGTGTGCTGTCGCCGTAATTGATTTCTCGCAGAGACGCAGAGATCGCAGAGAGTTGGAGTGTGGGCCGGCGGCAGCCGGAAAGCGCATTGGTAGAAGTCCCGCTGCGCGGGACGGAGTTGCTGAATCTCTGCGATCTCTGCGTCTCTGCGAGAATATGGCGGCTCGCTCGCCCAAGGGCGTTTGTCCCAATTCCGGGATCGCCGCAGCTTTCGCCCCGCCGAATCTCCCTCTAATGGTGCGGGCGACACGGGAAACCCGTGCAGGAGGGGTAATGCGGCAGCTCGAGCATTTTCCGAATCTGGTCGCGATGTTCTTTCAGCGCGCCGGCGAGAAGGGCGACGCGCCCTTCCTCTGGGCCAAGAAGGGCGGCCGCTGGCAGTCGATCAGCTGGCGCGAGACGGCCGACAAGGTCGCTTCGCTGGCGGCGGCGCTGAAGAAGATGGGCCTCAATCGCGGCGACCGGGTGATGCTGGTTTCGGAGAACAGACCGGAGTGGCTGATCTCCGACCTCGCGATCATGGCCGCCGGCGGCGTCACCGTGCCGACCTACACGACCAACACCGAGCGCGACCATCAGCACATCATGGACGACAGCGGCGCCCGCGCCGCGATCGTCTCGACCCAGAAGCTCGCCCGGACCCTACTTCCGGCCGCGATCCGCAGCGACATTTGCGAGCATGTCGTGATGATCGAGGCGATGCCGTCGGGCCTCGGCCAGGAAGGCAACGTCCAGATGCACGACTGGTCGGCCTTGATCGCGGGCGAGCCGGCGGATGTCGAAGGCTGCGCCACCGGCGCCGACTTCGCGCGCTCCGACCTCGCCTGCATCATCTACACGTCGGGCACCGGCGGCGCGCCGCGCGGCGTGATGCAGCATCACGGCGCCGTGCTCCACAATGTCGAAGGCTGTGTCGCCGTCATCTCCGAGGATTTCGGCTGGGACGACGAGGTCTTCCTGTCCTTCCTGCCGGCCAGCCATGCCTATGAGCATAGCGGCGGCCAGATCTTCCCGATCGGGCTCGGCGCCCAGATCTATTATTCGGAAGGGCTGGAGAAGCTCGCTTCCAACATCGAGGAGGTGCGGCCGACGATCATGGTGGTGGTGCCGCGCCTGTTCGAGGTGCTGCGCCAGCGCATCCTGAAAGGCGTCGAGAAGGAAGGGCGCCTCAAGAATTACCTGCTCGGCCGGGCGCTTTCGATCGGCGCCAAATCCTATGCCGGGTCGATGCCCTTCTGGGACCGGCCGATGAACCTGTTCCTGAAACGGACGCTGCGGCCGAAGATCGCCGCCCGGTTCGGCGGCCGGATCAAGGCGATGGTCTCCGGCGGCGCGCCGCTCAATCCGGAGGTCGGCATCTTCTTCCACTCGCTCGGCCTGACGCTGCTGCAGGGCTATGGCCAGACCGAGGCGGCGCCGGTGATCAGCTGCAACCGGCCGAGCGCGGGCCTCAAGATGGATACGGTCGGCCCGCCGCTGAAGAATACCGAGGTCAGGATCGCCGAGGATGGCGAGATCCTGGTGCGCGGCGAGCTCGTCATGCACGGCTATTGGCGCAACGACGCCCAGACCGAGCGGACCCTGATCGACGGCTGGCTCCATACCGGCGACGTCGGCCATATCGACGAGCGAGGCCGGATCGTCATCACCGACCGCAAGAAGGACATCATCGTCCTCGACAAGGGCGACAATGTCGCGCCGCAGAAGGTCGAGGGCATGCTGACGCTGCAGCCGGAGATCCTCCAGGCGATGGTGGTCGGCGACAAGCGCCCCTATGTCGTCGGCCTGATCGTGCCCGATCCCGAATGGTCGGCCGACTGGTGCGCCGCCAACAAGCGCAGCTGCAAGTTCGACGCGCTCAAGACCGATCCCGATTATGTGAAAGCGGTCTCGGCCGCGGTCGACCGGGTCAATGCCGAGCTGTCGGTGATCGAGAAGGTGCGCCGCTTCGTCATCGCCGACGAGCCGTTCACGGTCGAGAATGCGCAGCTCACCCCGTCGATCAAGATCCGCCGGCACGTGATCAAGGAGATCTACGGCGAGCGGCTGGACGGGTTGTACAAAAGATAGATCGTCGGCGCTTTCAGCGGCTCGAGACTCCGCTTTTGTTCGCGCGCAGGCGCGGAGACGCGGAGGGGGTCGGCCGGTTTCGCACGCGCTGGTTCCCATCCGTCATCCCAGCGAAAGCTGGGATCTCATTTCCTTTTCAGCGGCTTGGAAGAAAAGAGAGATCCCAGCTTTCGCTGGGATGACGGAAGAGGGCGGAAGCCAGTGAAATCCGCCAGCCTCTACGCGCC
>JAYRLF010000041.1:0-17123 GCA_041905385.1 Allosphingosinicella sp. | reverse complement strand
GGATGGAGCGCGTCGTCGTCGAATGAGATAGAGAGGGTCCGATGCTGGGGGACCCCACTTTCTATCTGTTCGCGATTCCGGCGGTGCTGCTGATCGGCCTCGCCAAGGGCGGCTTCACCGGCTTCGGCGCGCTCGGCATGCCCTTGATCGCGCTGGCGATGGATCCGGTCCGGGGAGCGGCGATCCTGCTGCCGATCCTGATCGCCCAGGACGTGGTCGGCGTCGCCGCCTTCCGCAAGAGCTGGGACCGCTACGTCCTGGCTGTAATGATCCCCGGCGCCGTCGTCGGGATCCTGCTCGGCTGGTGGTTCGCGGCCTCGGTTTCGTCCAATGCGATCCTGGCGATGGTCGGCGCGATCTCGATCCTGTTTGGCCTTTACCGACTCTGGATCGAGCGCGGCGGCCGGATCGCCGCCTCGTCGCGCTCGCAGGCCTGGGTCGGCAGCCTGTTCGGAGTCGCGACCGGCTTCACCAGCCAGATCGCCCATGCCGGCGGACCGCCCTTCCAGATGTGGGTGATGCCCCGACAGCTGCCGCGCGACGTGCTGGTCGGCACCAGCGCGATCTTCTTCGCCGTGATCAACTGGATCAAGGTGCCGGCCTATGTCGCCCTCGGCCAGTTCACCCGCGCCAATGCGCTCGCCACTTTGATCCTGCTGCCGATCGCAATCCTCGGCAGCCTGGCCGGCGTGAAGCTGGTGCGCAAGGTGCCGGCCGAGCGCTTCTACACGGTCATCTATGTGCTGATGGTGGTCGCCGGGCTCAAGCTGCTCTGGGACGGGATCGCATGATCGCCCTGCTGCTCGGCGCGGCGCTGGCGCAGGGCGCCTACCAGCGGATCGACAGCGGCGTGATCGTGACTCCCGCCGAAGGATCGGAGCGGCAGGTGCGGCTCCAGATCTATGGCGACGGCCTGTTCCGCGTCACAGCGGTGCCGACCAACGAGATCGCGCTGCCGCAGAGCCTGATGGTGACCGCGCAGCCGACCAATCCGGTATACTGTATGGCCGACGCGCCCGGGCGGGTCACCAACACGTCGGGGCGGGCTTCGGCCGAGATCGATCTCGGCAACGGCGATGTCCGGTTCCGCAACGCCGCGGGCGAGACGATTCTGGAGGAAAGCGGACCGGCGGCCTTCGCGCCCGTCTCGGTCGAGGGCGCCCGCTATTTGTCGATCCGCCAGCAATTCAACCGCGGCACGGACGAGGGCTTTTACGGCCTCGGCCAGCACCAGAATCGCCAGATGAACTATAATGGCGAGGACGTTGAGCTCGCCCAGCACAATATGGACGTGGCGATCCCGTTCCTAGTCTCGACCCGCAATTACGGGCTGCTCTGGGACAATGCGTCGATCACCCGGTTCGGCGATCCCGATCCCTATCCCTTCGCCGGGGGCGAGGGCGATCGACTGCGGGTCGTCGGCGAGGAGGGAAGGCCGGGCTGGACGGCTGACTATCTCGTCGGCGACCGTCTGGCGCTGCGCCGCAGCGAGCCGGTGATCGACTATCAGTATCTCGACGACCGACCGAATTGGCCCACCGGGCTCCGCACCGCCGACGGTTCGGCGACCGTCCCGGACCTGCGCGTCGTCTGGCGCGGGCGGGTGACGCCGCAGGACAGCGGCCTTCACCGCTTCCGCCTCTATTCCTCCTCTTATGTCCGGGTCTTTGTCGACGGCCGGCAGGTGCTCGAGCGCTGGCGGCAGAACTGGAACCCCTGGTACCACAATTTCGACCTCAATCTGACCGCGGGGCGGGCGGCGGACATAAGGATCGAGTGGGAGCCGAACAGCGGCTATATCGCGCTGCTCCACAACGAACCGCGGCCGGAGGCGGACCGCCGCTCGCTTTCGCTGGCCTCGGAGGTCGGCCGCGCGCTCGATTATTATGTCGTCGCCGGCGCCGACATGGACGGCGTGATCGCCGGCTATCGCGCGCTCACTGGCCGGGCGCCGATCATGCCGCGCTGGGCCTATGGCTTCTGGCAGAGCCGCCAGCGCTACAACACGCAGGAGGAATTGCTCTCGGTCCTGCGCGAATATCGGCGGCGGCGGCTGCCGATCGACGCGATCGTCCAGGACTGGTTCTACTGGCCCGAGGACAGCTGGGGCAGCCATCTCTTCGATCCGGCGCGCTTCCCCGATCCGCAGGCGATGGTCGACGAGGTCCACCGCCTCGATGCCCGGATCATGATCTCGGTCTGGCCGAAATTCTATCCGACCACCGCCAATTACCGGGAGCTCGACCGGGTCGGCGGCATCCTCCGGCGCCAAGCCGAATCCGGCGATCGCGACTGGGTCGGGCCCGGCTATGTCAGCGCCTTCTACGACCCCTACAATCCGCGCGCCCGCGACATCTACTGGCGGCAGATCGAGGAACGGCTCGCCGCGCTCGGCTTCGACGCCTGGTGGCTCGATTCCGACGAGCCGGACTTCCATTCCAACCTGTCGGTCGAGGAGCGCGCCCGCCGGATGGGTCCGACCGCGCTCGGCCCGGGCGCCGCCTTGTTCAATTCCTATCCGCTCGCCCATGTCGATGGCGTCCATGCCAATCTGCTCCAATCGCGGCCCGGCGCGCGCCCGTTCATCCTCAGCCGTTCGGGCTTTGGCGGCATCCAGCGGGCCGGGGCGGCTTTGTGGTCGGGCGACGTCGTCGCCCGCTGGGACGATCTGCGCGACCAGATCTCCGCCGGCGTGAACCTTTCCTTGTCCGGCGTGCCCAACTGGACGCACGACATTGGCGGCTTCGCAGTCGAGGATCGCTACACCAGGCAGGATCCGGCCCATGTCGAGGAATGGCGCGAGCTCAACCTGCGCTGGTTCCAGTTCGGCGCCTTCTCCCCTTTGTTCCGCAGCCATGGCGAGGCGCCGCGCCGCGAGATTTACGAGCTCGCGCCGGAAGGCTCGGCGATGTTCCGGTCGATGCTCTATTACGACCGGCTCCGCTACCGGCTGCTCCCCTATCTCTACACGCTGGCCGCCGACACCTATCATCGCGACGCCACGATCATGCGCGGCCTGGTGATGGATTTCGCCGCTGACCGCCGCAGCTGGGCGATCGACGATCAATATCTGCTGGGGCCCGCGCTGATGGTGGCGCCGGTGACCGCGTTCCGCGCCCGGCACCGCGACGTCTATCTGCCCGCCGGCGCGCTCTGGTACGATTTCCACAACGGGCGCCGCTTTGCGGGCGGCCGCACGATCCGCGCCGACGCGCCTTATGAGCGCATCCCCCTGTTCGTGCGGGCCGGCTCGATCATTCCGATCGGGCCGCAGATCGAGCATACGAACGACGGGCGCGACGGTGCGATCACGCTCAACGTCTATCCCGGCGCCGACGGCCAGTTCTCGCTCTACGAGGATGACGGCGTCAGCCGCGACTATCTGACCGGCGCCTGGTCGCGAATCCCGATCCGCTATGACGACCGGACCCGCACGCTGACGCTCGGCCGGCGC
Organism: Allosphingosinicella sp.; assembly: GCA_041905385.1. GTDB lineage: Bacteria > Pseudomonadota > Alphaproteobacteria > Sphingomonadales > Sphingomonadaceae > Allosphingosinicella. The sequence continues at coordinate 13,669 of JAYRLF010000041.1, read as the reverse complement.
GAGGGCCGCTATCCCGGCATGACCGAGCGGCGCACCTTCCGCATCCGCTGGATGCGTCCGGGCCGGCCGCTCGATCTCGAGGGCGGCGTGGACGCGACCATCGACTATGCCGGCGAACAGGCGTCGGTCAGTGCCGGAAGTGGCGCATCCCGGTGAAGACCATTGCCAGGCCGGCCTGGTCGGCGGCGGCGATCACCTCCTCGTCGCGGATCGAGCCGCCCGGCTGGATCACCGCGGTGGCGCCGGCCTCGGCGGCGGCGAGCAGGCCGTCGGCGAAGGGGAAGAAGGCGTCCGAGGCGACCGCCGAACCAATCGTGCGCGGTTCGGCCCAGCCCGCCTTGTCGGCCGCGTCCTTTGCCTTCCAGGCGGCGATCCGCGCCGATTCGAGCCGGTTCATCTGGCCGGCGCCGATGCCGGCCGTCGATCCGTCCTTGGCATAGACGATCGCGTTCGACTTGACGTGCTTGGCGACGGTCCAGGCGAACAGGCAATCCTCGAGCTCCTGGTCGGTCGGCGCGCGCTTGGTCACGATCTTCAGCGCATCGCGGCCGATGCGGCCCGAGTCGCGCGACTGGAGCAGATAGCCGCCGGCGATCGACTTGAGCGTCATGCCGGGCCGCGCCGGATCGGCGAGCGGTCCGGTCAGCAACAGCCGCAGATTCTTCTTGCGGGCGAAGATCTCGCGCGCCGCCTCGTCGGCGTCGGGCGCGATCACGACCTCGGTGAAGATTCGGCTCATCGCCTCCGCCGCGGCCGCGTCGAGCGGCCGGTTGACCGCGATGATACCGCCGAAGGCCGAGACGCTGTCGCAGGCGAAAGCCGATTCATAGGCCTCGACCAGATTGGCGCCGAACGCGACGCCGCAGGGATTGGCATGCTTGACGATCACGCAGGCCGGCCCGGCGTCGCGAAACTCGCCGACCAGCTCGAGCGCCGCGTCGGCATCGTTGTAATTGTTGTAGCTGAGCGCCTTGCCCTGGACCTGCTCGGCCTGGGCGATGCCGCGGCCGTGCGGCCCTTCCGGCAGATAGAGCGCCGCCTGCTGGTGCGGATTTTCGCCGTAGCGCAGCGTGCCGACGCTGCGCATCGCCAGCGTCAGGCGGTCGGGGAATTGCGCGCCCTGATCGGCGAAGGCGAACCAGGAGGCGATTGCGCTGTCATAAGCGGCGGTCGCGGCAAAAGCCTTTGCGGCCAGACGCTTGCGCAGATCGCGTGACGTCATGCCGCCGCTCGCGTCGAGCGCCGCGACCAACTCGTCATAGTCGGCCGGATCGGTGACGATCGCCACATAATCGTGATTCTTGGCCGACGAGCGGACCATGGAGGGACCGCCGATGTCGATATTCTCGATGATGTCCTCGCGGCCAGCGCCTTTCGCGACCGTGGCGGCGAACGGGTAGAGGTTGACCACCACCAGGTCGATCGCGCCGATATCGTGCGCCGCCATCGCCTCGGCATGGGCGGGATCGTCGCGGACCGCCAGCAGGCCGCCATGGACCTTGGGATGGAGCGTCTTCACCCGCCCGTCCATCATCTCGGGAAAGCCGGTCAGGTCGGAAATGTCGCGGACATCGAGCCCGGCCTCGCGCAGCGCCTTGGCGGTGCCGCCGGTCGAGACCAATTCGACATTGTGACGCGCCAGCGCCTGGCCGAGCGGGACCAGCCCGGTCTTGTCGGAGACGGACAGCAACGCGCGAGTGACCTTCACGTCGGACATGTTCTTCCTTTCGGGGATGTGCGCACGCCCAAGCGCGGCCCGGCGCATTTTTCAAGACCGTTCGGGGCCGGCTTGCTACTTTCGCGGCACCAGGGAGGACGGATCATGAGAGGACGTTGCGCCGCCGCATTCATCATGCTGGCTGGACTGGCCGGTTTCACCGCGCACGATCCGGTCTCGCCGCCATCCAACGGGACGTTGGTGCGCTCGGGGACGACCATCACCGGCCAGCCGATCAGCCTTCCGCCGACGCCGTTCGAGGTCGTCTTCTCGCGCACCACGCTGCCGGCCGGCGGCACCCTGCCGATGCACAAGCACCCATGGCCGCGCTACGCCCTGGTCGAGAGCGGGCGAATCCGGGTGCACTACGAAGCGGCCGGGATCGCGCGCGAATTCGGGCCGGGCGAGGCGGTGATCGAAGCGATCGACCAGTGGCACGAAGGCGCGGTGGTGGGCGACGAGCCGGTCCGCCTGCTGGTGATCGATCATGTTCCGCCCGGCCAGACCAATCTGGTCCGCCGCTGAGCCGGATCAGCCGGCCCGGTTGAGGTCCCAGGAAATCGTCATCCCGTCCGGCGGCGTCTCGCCGGTGATCGACAGCATCAGCGTCTGCTGCGGCCGCGCCGCACCGTCGATCCAGAGGCTGTCCTCGACGTTGAGCCGGCCGCCGCGGCAACGGAACTGCCAGACCGCGCCGCCGCGCAGCCGGAGCAGCGCGCCCTGGCCGTCGGCGGTGGTGGTGACCTCGACGCCGGGGGCGAGATGGAAACGCGTGGCGAAGGCGATCGGCTCGGCCCGCCGCCGCCGCGCCCGCGGCGACGGATAGAGCCGGTCCTCACCGCCGAGCTGGCGGCCGTCAGGCGTCAGCGTCAGCCGGCGTTCGTGGATCAGGCCGAAGCGGCGCGCATAACCGTCATGGGTCGCCTCGGCGCGCAGGATGCCAGCGGTCGCATCGCGCGACATCTCGACCTCGCTGACGCCCTTGCCGAGCGAGCCGTCGTCGTGGATCGCGGTCGAGTTGCGGTCGCCGAGCGTCATCGTCGAATGGGCGGCGGTGGTGCGCAGGGCCTGGGCGAGCTGGTGCGGCAGCGCGCCTTTCGATTCGCCGGTGCCGCCGCAATTGACGATCAGGCGATTGGGTCCGTCGCTGAGCTCGAAGGCGAGCGTCGACGCGCAGCCGCCGGAAAAGGCGCGCGGCGGCGGCGGCGGCGCCGCATCGAACACCAGCACCGTATTCTTGGCCTGGAGCCGCTGATAGCCCCAGCCGCGCGGCTGCCTCAGGGCCCGCGCGGTCACCGCCGAGCCCTCGACCGCGGCGAGGACGCGGCGGCGGCTGGCCATGTTGCCACCCTGCCAGCTGGACAGGGCATCGTCCCCGAGCGTGACCGCCAGCAGCGCACCGACCGCGCCCTCGAGCGCATCGGCGAGCCAGTCGGGCGCCTCGCGGCGGCCGGCGATATAGACGGCCCGCAGCTGGGCCAAAGTCTCGACGAGGGCGAGCTGCTCGGTCGGCGCGCGGCTGACCAGGCCGCCATCGTCGTGCTGCGACAGAGCAAGCGCGCGCTGCAGCCCGGCCTCGCCCGATCGCAGCCGCGCCGGGCCGCCCTGCACGACCAAGGCGGCCGCGATCACGCCGGTCCAGGCGGCGATGCGCGGCAGTCCGGGCACGACCTTGTCGGCGCCGCGATCGAGATGGCGCGCGCCGCGGGCGAGCACGTGGAGGACGGCCGAGCGATAGACCGGATCGCGGCTCGACAGGATGTAGGGCGCATAGGCGGTCCAGAACAGCATCCGCCGGCCCCAGAGATCGGCGCGCCAGGCCGCCTCGCTGACCTGCTCGCCATGGACCTCGATCCAGCGCCGGGTCAGCGCTTCGGCGACCTTTGCCGCACGCTCGCGCGTCGCCGCCGCGGCGAGGTCGCGCAGCCAGGCGAAGCTCTGCAGATAGGCGCTGAAATCGTCGGTCAGGCCGAGCGTCGCGAAATCGAAATTCTCGGCCGGGACCTCGGTGCCGTTGTGCAGGAACTGCCCGTGCAGCAGCGATTCACCGGCCAGCTTGTCGCCGGCGATCGGATCCTTCGGGACCGCGAGCAGGCGCAGCGGCACCCGGCCGCGCAGCCGCAATTTGTGCAGCGGCGTCCGCCAGGCGAGCCGATGGAGTCGGTAGTTGAGCCGCTCGAACAGCGACAGGCCACGATCGTCGCCGACCCGGATCAGGCGCTTGCCGCTCTCGATCTCGGTGACCGTGCTGCCGGATTCGATGCGGTCGATCAGGCTCACGGGCCGCGCAGCCCCCGGATATTGTCGGCATAGGCAGATGGGCCGCCGCGGAAGGTGGCGGTGCCGGCGACGAGCGCGTCGGCGCCGGCCGCGATCACCCGCGCCGCATTGCCCTGGTCGATGCCGCCGTCGACCTCGAGATCGACGGACAGGCCGAGCTTGTCGATCTGCTTGCGGATCGCCTCGACCTTGCGCAGCTGGCTCTCGATGAAGCTCTGGCCGCCGAAACCGGGATTGACGCTCATCACCAGGACGAGGTCGATCTCCTCGATCAGATAGTCGAGCATCTTGGCCGGAGTCGCCGGATTGAGCGAGACGCCGGCGCGCTTGCCGAGCTTGCGGATCGCCTGGACGGTGCGGTGGATGTGCGGGCCGGCCTCGGGATGGACGGTGATCGTGTCGGCGCCGGCCTCGGCGAAGGCCTCGAGATAGGGATCGACCGGCGAGATCATCAGATGGACGTCGAACGGCTTGCTGGTGTGCGGCCGCAGCGCCTTCACCACCGCCGGTCCGATCGTCAGGTTCGGCACGAAATGGCCGTCCATTACGTCGACATGGATCCAGTCGGCGCCGGCCTCGTCGATCGCGCGGATCTCCTCACCGAGACGCGCGAAATCGGCGGACAGGATGGACGGCGCGATGCGGACGGGCTGCTGCACGGCCTGAATCTAACATCCCCACGACTCGCGGGGCAAGGAAGGGGGACTACTTATCCCCGGCTAATTCCGCGCGAAGCGGGCGACGAAGAAGCCGTCGGCGCCGCCATCGGCCTCGAACGCGCCCGGATAGCAGCGCATCCAGGGGACCGGCTTCATGCCGGCCGCGACCGCCTGCTCGGGGGGCGGCACCGGATCGACGCGATAATCGCCGCGGCGGGCGATAAAGTCCTCGGCGACCTGCTCGCCTTCCTCAGGCTCGAGCGAGCAGACCGAATAGACCAGGCTGCCGCCGGGCTTCAGCCAGTCGGCGACCCGGCCGAGCATCGCCTTCTGGACCTCGGCCAGCTCGTTGATGGCGCGTGGCCGCACGCGGTGGAGCACATCGGGATGGCGGCGGAAGATGCCGGTCGCCGAGCAGGGCGCGTCGAGCAGGATCGCATCGACCGGTTCCTTCGGCGCCCATTTCATCACGTCGGCGGTGACCAGGTCGGCCGCGAGCCCGGTCCGGGCGAGATTCTCCGAAAGTCGCGCGAGGCGACTTTCCGAGACGTCGACCGCGGTCACGCGCCAGCCGGACGCGGCGAGCTGCATCGTCTTACCGCCGGGTGCGGCGCAGAGATCGAGGACCGTGCGGCCGTCGCCGCGCCCCAGCAGCCGCGCCGGCCAGCCCGCGGAAATGTCCTGCACCCACCAGCAGCCGTCGGCATAGCCGCTCAGCCCCGCGACCGCGGTCGAATGGGGCAGGCGCAGATGGCCTGGCATCAGGCTGACCCCCTCGAACGGCGGCGGCCGGTCGGGCGGGAAGCTGAGATCGATCGGCGGCGGCACCGCCATCACCCGCGCGGCCGCATCGGCCACCTCGTCGCCCCAGGCCTTGCGCCAGCGCATCGCAACCCCGTCGGGAAGGGTCGGCACCTCGGGCAGGGTCCAGCCCTGGCGCATTACCGTGCCGAACACACCATGGACCAGCCGGCGCGGCCCGCCGTCGACCAGGGGAAGCGCGGTCGAGATCGCGGCATGGGGCGGCGTGCCGAGCCGCAGCGCCTGGACCAGCGCGATCCTGAGCGCGAACCGGGCCTTGGCGTCGTCGGCCAGCCGCTGCCGGGTGGCGCGGTCGATCAGGGCGTCGAGATCGGGCAGGCGGCGCAACGCCTCGGCCGCGATCGCATGGGCGAAGGCGCGGTCCTCGGGCTTGGCGAGATCGCGGGCGGCGCCATCGAGCGCCGCTTCGAGCGGCAGGCCGCGGCGCAGGACGGCATCGAGCAGGCGCAGCGCCGCCCTGCGCGTCGCCGTTCCGGGTGGATCGGCCGGGGTCGGACCCCGGCTCAGCCGCGCCGCCTGAGCGGATCGAGCGCCGACTGGCGCGGCCTCGCTTCGGACGGCGGCCCGGCCTGACCGGTCATCGCCATCAGAGCGGCGATACGGTTCTCGGTCGACGGATGGGTCGAGAACAGGCTGTCGCCGCGGCCGAGGCCGGGAACGATGTAGAGCGAGGCGGTGGCCGGGCTGCGGGCGGCGACCGGGCTCGGGATCCGCTCGGCGGCGCCGGCGAGCTTGGCCAGGGCCGAGGCGAGCGCGCGCGGATCGCCATGGATCAGCGCGCCGCCGCGATCGGCGCCATATTCGCGGGCGCGGCTCAGGGCGAGCTGGACGATCATCGCCGCGAAGGGCGCGACCAGGACCGCCAGCAAGGTCGCGAGGACGTTGTTGCTGCCGCCGCGGAAGAACAGGCCGAAATTGGCGAGCATCGAGATCGCGCCGGCGATCGTCGCCGCCATCGTCATCACCAATGTGTCGCGATTCTTCACGTGGGCGAGCTCGTGCGCCATCACCGCGGCGACCTCGTCGCGCTCGAGGATACGGAGCAGGCCGGTCGTGATCGCGACAGCCGCATGTTCGGGATTGCGCCCGGTCGCGAAGGCATTGGGATGCTCGGAATTGATCAGATAGACGCGCGGCATCGGCAGGCCGCCGCGTGTGGCGAGATCGCGGACCATGCCGTAGATCTGCGGCGCCGACCGGGCGTCGACTTCCTGCGCATCGTGCATACGCAGCACGATCTTGTCGGCATTCCAATAGGTGAACAGGTTCATGCCGAGCGCGACCAGGAAGGCGAGGATCGCGCCGGCCCGGCCGCCGATCACGAGGCCGATCGCCATGAACAAGGCGGTCAAGGCCGCCAGCAGTAGCATCGTCCGGAACCAGTTCATCTTGCGCGCATCGCCTCCACGGACGAAATGTGGGTCCGGACAGAGGGAAATTCAACGCGATGGCCAAGCGCCCCCCACATGTGAAGGCACCCCCCTATCTCAGCGAAAGCCCGCCCGTGCCCGAGCCGGGCGAAGCGGCGGTCCAGGAGGAGAGCGGCGGTCCGAAGGGCCGCGAGCCGACCCGCTATGGCGACTGGGAGAATAAGGGGATCTGCTGGGACTTCTGACCAGCGGTCAGGCGCGCTCGCTCCGAAGCGGCCTTGCCAGCAGCCGCCCCACCACCTCGTCGACCGACGCAGCCCCGGCCAGCAATGCGCAGACCGCATCGACGATCGGCATGTCGACGCCGAGCGCGTCGGCGGCCGCCTTCAGCACCGGCGCGGTCGAGGCGCCTTCGGCGACGGTCAGGCGATCGGAAAGCAGGGCGGCGGGATCGGCGCCTTCGCCGATGCCCTTTCCGAGCGAGAAGTTGCGCGAGCTGGTCGACGAACAGGTGAGGACGAGATCGCCGAGGCCGGCGAGGCCGGCAAGCGTCTCGGGACGCGCGCCCTTGGCGAGGCCGAAGCGGGTCATTTCGGCGAAACCGCGCGAGATCAGGGCAGCGCGGGCGTTGAGGCCGAGGCCTTTGCCGTCGACGACGCCGCAGGCGATGGCGAGCACGTTCTTGACCGCGCCGCCGACCTCGGCGCCGGCGACATCGTCGGAATAATAAGGGCGGAAGGCGGGGCGGGCGATGCGCACGATCAGCCGCTCGCCGAGACCGGGGTCGGCCGCGGCGAGCGTGACCGCGGTCGGCAGGCCGGCGGCGACCTCATGGGCGAAGGTGGGCCCGGACAGGACGGCGATCGGCGCCTTGGGCTGAACTTCGGCCGCCACCTCGTGCATCAGCAGGCCGCTGCCGGCTTCGATCCCTTTGGCGCAGAGGACGAGCGGGCGATCGCCGGCCGGCAAGCGGCCGAGCACGGCGCGCAGATGCTGGGCGGGCGTCACCACCAGCAAGGCGTCGCACGACGCCATCGCGCCGAGGTCGCCGGTGGCGCGGATCGCGGGGTTCAGAGCCAGTCCCTTGAGGAAGATCCGGTTCTCATGGGCCTGGTTGATCGATTCGACCACGTCGGGCTCGAGCGCCCAGATCATCGTCTCGCTGCCGTCGGCCGCCGCGACCTGAGCCAAAGAAGTGCCCCAGGCGCCGCCGCCGATCACGCCGATCCTCATGCCTTCACTCCCGCGCCGCGCGCCGCCTCGGCGTCCGGATCGAGCGGCCAGCGCGCCCGCGCCGGCGCGTCGAGCCCATCGATCAAGCCCGCTTCGAAGCGCAGCGCGCCGGCCCAGCCGATCATCGCCGCATTGTCGGTGCAGAGCCACAAGGGCGGCGCGATGAAGGGAAGGCCATTGTCGCCGGCGAGGCCGGTCAGCGCCGACCGGATCGCCTGATTGGCGGCGACGCCGCCTGCCACGACCAGGGCGCTCGCCTCCGGTACGGTATCGATCGCCCGCCTGGTGCGATCGACCAGGCAATCGACGACCGCCTGTTGGAAGGAGGCGGCCAGATCCGAATCGCGATAGGCGCCGGACTCCTTGGCGCGCAGCACCGCGCTCTTGAGGCCGGCAAAGGAGAAATGGGGCTCGGCCGAGCCGACCAACGGCCGGGGCAGCGGCACCGCCGCCGGATCGCCTTCCGCGGCGGTGCGCTCGACCGCCGGGCCGCCCGGATAGCCGAGGCCGAGCAATTTGGCGGTCTTGTCGAACGCCTCGCCGGCGGCGTCGTCGATTGTCGTCGCCAGCCGCCGGTAGCGGCCGATCCCCTGGACGAAGAGCAATTGGCAATGGCCGCCCGAGACGAGCAGCAGCAGATAGGGGAAAGCGAGATCGGGATCGCTCAGCATCGGCGACAAAGCATGCGCCTCGAGATGATTGACGGCGATCAACGGCTTGCCGGCGGCGAGGGCGAGGCCCTTGGCGGTCACCAGCCCGACCATCACGCCGCCGATCAGGCCCGGCCCGGCGGTCGCAGCGATCGCATCGACCTCGTCCAGGGCGACGCCCGCTTCGGCCAGCGCCTCCTCGACCAGCTTCGGCAGAATCTCGACATGCGCGCGCGCAGCGATTTCGGGAACGACCCCGCCAAAAGGCTGGTGGGCCGCCTCCTGACCGGCAAGCCGGTGGGCGAGGATGCGCCGGTCGGATGTCACCAACGCGGCGGCTGTCTCGTCGCACGAGGTTTCGATGCCGAGGATCAGGCTCATCCCGCCTTCCCTGCCACCGGCACAGTCGCTAGCACAAGCGCCGCATGGATCGCCCCCTTCGCATCGGTACACGTGGTTCGCCGCTGGCCCTGGCGCAAGCGCGCATGGTCGTCGCAGCCCTGCGCGCCGCCCATGGCTGGGGCGAGGAGGCGGTCGAGCTGGTGCCGATCACCACCACCGGCGACGTGATCCAGGACCGGCCGCTGGCCGAGGTCGGCGGCAAGGCGCTGTGGACCAAGGAGCTCGACCGCTGCCTGGGCGAAGGCCGCACCGACCTCTCGGTCCACTCGATGAAGGATGTCGAGACGATCCGCCCGGATGCGCTGATCATCGCCGCGATGCTGCCGCGCGCCGACACGCGCGACCGGCTGATCGGCGCCGACAGATTGTCCGACTTGCCGGAAGGCGCCCGGGTCGGCACGTCTTCACCGCGACGAAGCGCACAATTGCTGGCGCGGCGGCCGGACCTGGCGATCGGGTCGATCCGCGGCAACGTCCAGACCCGGCTCGCCAAGATCGAGGCGGGCGAGTTCGACGCGACCCTGCTCGCCGCGGCCGGGCTCGACCGGCTCGGCCTCGATCTCGGCGCGCCGCTCGAGGATTTCCTGCCCGCGCCGGCCCAGGGCGCGGTCGGCGTCGAAATGCTGGCGATCCGGGACGACCTGCTGCCGCTGTTGGCGGCGATCGACGACCGCGACACCCATGTCTGCGTCCAAGCCGAGCGCGATTTCCTCGCCGGCCTCGGCGGCGACTGCCGATCGGCGGTCGCAGCCCAGGCGCATTGCGGTCCGGATGGCGTGAGCCTCAGGGCCGAGATCCTGTCCGCCGACGGACGGGAGATCCAGCAGGGCGCGACCGAGCCCGGCGGAAGCCCGGCCGCGCTCGCCCGGCGCCTGCTCGACCGCGCCAGCCCCGCCTTGAGGGCGATGTTCGCCGGATGAGCGGCCTCGTCCTGATCCTCCGGCCGCAGCCGGGGGCGGACGAAAGCGCGGCGCGCGCCCGAGCGCTCGGACTGACTCCGGTCGTTGCGCCCTTGTTTTGGATCGAGCCGCTCGACTGGCAGGCGCCCGATCCCGCCGGCTTCGATGCGGTCGTGCTGACCAGCGCCAACGCGCCGCGCCACGCCGGCGCGAAGCTCGCACGCTTTCGGCACCTGCCCGCATTCGCGGTGGGCGAAGCGACCGCGGCGGCCGCGGCCGAAGCGGGGTTCGGCGAGGTCCGAACCGGGCCAGCCGACGTCGGCGCGCTGACCCGGATGATGGTCGAGCAAGGCGTGCGCCGGGCCTTCCACCCCTGCGGCGCCGATCATGTCGCGCCGACATCCGAGGGCCTCAGCGTGACGTCGATCCCGGTCTATTGGTCCGCCGCCGCGGCCAATCTCGACTCCCGCGCGATCGCGGCGATCGAGCGCGGCGCGCTGGCGCTGCTCCATTCGCCGCGCGCCGGCCAGCTGTTCGGGTCCCTGGTCGGCGCGGCCCGGGACGGCATCCGCATCGCCGCGATCAGCGCCGCCGCGGCTGGGGCGGCCGGGCCGGGATGGCGGAGCGTCGCGATCGCCGAGAGGCCGCGCGACCAAGCCTTGCTGGAGCTTGCCGCCAAGCTGTGCCAGAACGAGCGCGAATGACCCCGGATTACGAACCGCTGGATCTGAGAACGGGCTCGCGGCGCCCGATCCTCTCCTATCTGCTGCTGCCGGCTCTGTTCTTCCTGCTCGGGCTCGCCGCAATGGGCTGGCTGCTCTCGCGCTGGGACGAGGGCGCACGGATGATCGGCGTCGCGCCGGAGGCCGCGCCCGTGGAAACCGCCGCGCCGGCACGGCAGACCGCAGCCCCGGCGCCCGTCGCGCAGCAACCGGCGACGCCGGCCGACGGCACCGAGCCGGAGCGGATCGTGATCGACCCCGAGATCGGCCGCCGGGTCGCGCTGCTCGAGCAGCGCCTCGGCGCGCTCGACGTCCAGTCGCGCGAGGCGGTCGGCAATGCCGACCGGGCCGAAGGCCTGCTGGTCGCGTTCGCCGCGCGGCGCGCGCTCGACCGCGGCGTCGCGCTCGGCTTCCTCGAGGCGCTGCTGCGGCAACGGTTCGGCGACAGCCAGCCGCAGGCGGTCGGCATGATCATCACCTCGGCGCGCGAGCCGGTCACTTTGCAGGAGCTTCAGGACGGACTGCAGCAGGTCGCGCCGCAGCTGATCGGCGCCGGTCCCGAGCAGAGCTGGTGGACCGCCTTCCGGGCCGAGCTCGGCACGCTGATCACGGTGCGCCGCGAAGGCACGCCGTCGCCCGAGCCGCGCGAGCGGCTGGCGCGGGCGGCACGCTGGCTCCAGGCCGGCGAGGTCGCGCCGGCGCTCGCCGAAGTGCTGCGGCTGCCGGGCCGCGGCTATGCGCGCGACTGGGTAATCAAGGCGCGGCGCTATGTCGGCGCCCGCCGCGCGCTCGACACGATCGAGACCGCGGCTTTGCTCGAGCCGCGCACGCCGGCCGCCACCGCTGCGCCGGCCCCGACTGCGCCCCAGCAGACTCCGGCGGCACAGCCCCGGACCCGACCGGATAGGCCCGCCAACGCCCGTTAGCGAAGGTCACGCTACGATTGGGTACCGTTACCTTGATTACCTTTACCGGCTTGCCGACGCCTTGCCTTCTCGCGAATCACTTGGCGTTGTTGCGTATCACAATGTCAAAGAGCCGCTTGATCCATAGCTTGGACGAATCGAACAGTTCCCCGACAATGTGACGGATCAGACCTCGATCAGGGCGTAGGGCCGGCCATGCTCGGCCTGCACCACCATCTGGGCGACGTTGTAGACCGGCGTTCCGCGGGGCGTTTGCCCGGAATAGCGGCCGCGATGGGCGTGACCGTGGAAGACCGCCGAGACATTGTCGAACCGGTCGATCGCGTCGGCGAGGCGGGAGCAGCCCAGGAAGGGGTAGATTTCGAGCGGCTCGCCCTCGAGCGTCTCGGGAATCGGCGAATAATGGAGCACGGCGACGCTGCGGTCGGTCTTGAGGCTCCTCAGCGCATTTTCGAGCTTGCGCGCCTCGTCGAGCGCGGCGTCGACGAACTGCTTGATCGGCGCCTCGCCGAACGCGCCGAGCTCGCCGCGGCCATAGCCGCCGAGAAAGCCCTTCACGCCGGCAAAGCCGACGCCTTCGACGATCACCGCCTGGTCGTCGAGGATGGTGACGCCGGCGCCGTGCAGGATCCGGGCAACCTCTTCGGGCTGGCCGCATTCATAATCGTGATTGCCGAGCACGGCGACGGTGGGGATGGTGCAGTGGAGCAAATCCTCGGCCAGGATCTCCGCCTCGCGCGTCTTGCCGAAATTGGTCAGGTCGCCGCACATGGCGAGCACATCCGCGACCTGAGCGATCTCGGCGAACATCTCGCGATAGCGATGCTCGTTGGTTTCGGTGACGTGGAGATCGCCAATCGCGGCGATCGTGATGGTCTCGCGCTCAGTGCTTTCGTTCATGCTTCTCTTCGATTCCCTTGCCGACGACGTCCGCAAAGCCCCATTCGGCGATGTCGACGACATAGTCGCGGGGAGAGAATAGCCGCCCGCGGCAGATCTTCATCTGGGCGGGCGGCATCTGCGCCTGCGCCGCGAGCCGCTCCATCAATTCGTCGAGCAGCCAGTGCGGGATCGCTTCGCGCTCGGTCGGATAGATGAAGCGAAAGTTGAGGACGTGCATCAGCAGCACTTCCCAATAGAGCTCCATCGCATTGAGCAGCCAGCGCCAGTCGATCTCGCCATGCTTGCGCAGGATGACGTGGGCGACGTCGGCGCCGTCATAGCGGTAGCGATCCTGAAGGAAGAGCTTGGACAGGATGAACTCGGTCGGCGGGGTGATCCGCACCTTGCTGCCGTAGACCTCGACCTCATAGGGATTGGCGAACCATTCGTCGGTGATCGGGATGCTCGCCGTCGAGATGTTGTAGATGACGTCGAAGAAGTTCTCGCCCTTCCAGACCTTGCCGATCCAGCGCTCGTCCTCGATCGTGATCTCGTAGCCGCGATTCTTGAAGAAGCTCAGGATCTTCGGCGCGTCCGACGGCTTGCAGAAGACGTCGAGATCCTTGGTCGGCCGGGTGATGCCGGTATAGCAGGACAGCGCATAGGTGCCCGACAAGAGGAAAGGCAGGCCGGATTCGTTGAGTAGCTTCAGCGACTCCACGTAGAAATCGACCGCCTCTGGCGGAGGCTCGAACACCGAGGCGTCGAGAGTCGGAAGCTCGATACTCATGCAAGGCGGGAGAACGGTACGGGGGCGGAAGCGTTCCGTCGGGCCTGGACGTTGCGCTTGGGCGATGGCTGTGGTGAACTTGCCGCCGGACGCGCCCTCGCGGCGCGGATGAAAGGCGGGCGGCGGATGATCCGGAACGCGCTTCTGTCGGTTTCCGTCCTGGCGGCGGCCATGCCGGTTTCGGCCCAGGCCCCGCGCGTGCCGGTCCACGTCCAGGCGAGCGATTCCACTTACGGATGCTCGAACGCCACCATCGTCGGCCTCGACGGAACGGATCGGTTCCTCGCGCTCAGGGCCGGGCCCTCGATGCGCGAGCG
>JAYRLF010000465.1:0-2959 GCA_041905385.1 Allosphingosinicella sp. | reverse complement strand
ATCGCGATGTCCGGTTCGACTATCTGCTCCGCCTCGGCGACGATTCCCTGATCCTCGGCCAGCGCCTCTCCGAATGGTGCGGCCACGCCCCCTCGGTCGAGGTCGATCTCAGCCTCGCCAATATGGGGCTCGACCTGATCGGCCAGGCGACCCATTTCCTCGGCCGCGCCGGCGCGGTCGAAGGGCAGGGCAGGGATGGCGATGCGCTCGCCTTCCGCCGCGACGTGCTCGATTTCCGCAATTGCTGGCTGGTCGAGCAGCCCAATGGCGACTTTGCCCAGACCATGGCCCGGCAATTCCTGTTCTCGACCTGGCAGAAGAAGCTGTTCGGCCATCTCGTCGCCAGCCGCGACGCCTTCATCGCCGCGGTCGCCGCCAAGGCGGTCAAGGAGGTGACCTACCATCAGGAGCTCGCCGCCGAATGGGTGATCCGGCTCGGCGACGGCACCGAGGAGAGCCGCCGGCGGATGGCCGACGGCCTCGACTGGATGTGGCGGTTCGTCCCCGAATTGTTCGAGATGGACGAGATCGCGCGTCGCGCCGCGGATTGCGGCATCGGCGTCGACGTCACCTTGTTCCGCCAGGATTATGACGACACGATCCGCGCGGTCCTGGCCGAAGCGACGCTCGAGCCGCCGGCTGACCAACGCCCGATCCTCGGCGGCCGCCGCGGCCACCATGGCGAGCATCTCGGCCATTTGCTGGCGGTGATGCAGTTCCTGCCCCGCACCTATCCGGACGCGACATGGTAGCAATCGCGCAAATTCATGATGATAGCGCGCATATCTGGCACGTGCTCGAAGGCGTGGCCGACCCGGAGATTCCGGTCCTGTCGGTCGTCGACCTCGGCATCGTCCGCGCGGTCGGGCCCGATCGGATCGTCATCACGCCGACCTATACCGGCTGTCCGGCCACCCAGGTGATCGAGCGCGACATTCGCGATGCGCTCGATGCCGCCGGCTATCGCGGCATCGCGATCGAGACGGTGCTGGCGCCGCCCTGGACCACCGATTGGATCAGCGCAGGGGGGCGGGAGAAACTGCGCGCTTACGGCATCGCGCCGCCGACACCGGCCGGGCAGCGCGCCGTGCATTGCCCGCAATGCAACTCCCCGGAAACCGAAGAGGTCAGCCGCTTCGGCTCGACCCCCTGCAAGGCGCTCTGGCGCTGCCGCGCCTGCGCCGAGCCGTTCGACCTGTTCAAATGTCATTGAGCCCGCGATGAGCGTTTCGTCCCACCTTCTCGAGATTGCCGAGATCGTCCCCGAGACGGCCGAGGCGAAGTCATTCCGCTTCGCCGTCCCCCTGGAGCTCGGCGAGACGTTTTTATTCAAGCCCGGTCAGCATTTGACGCTGAAAGCTGAGATCAACGGCGAAGAGGTGCGGCGCAATTATTCGCTCTGCGTCGCGCCCGGTGACGGCCGGTTGATGGTGACGGTCAAGCGGATCGCCGGCGGGCTCTTCTCCAATTGGGCGAACGATACGCTCAAGCCCGGCGACCGGATCGAGGTGATGGCGCCGCACGGCAGCTTCACCTGGGATTTCCAGGCCGGCGCCGCCAATCACTATGTCGGTTTTGCCGGGGGATCCGGCATCACGCCGGTCATGTCGCTGTTGCGCACGGCGCTGCTGACCGAGCCGGACAGCCGTTTCACGCTTTTCTACGGCAATCGCGACAGCCAGTCGGTGATCTTCCTGGAGCAGCTGGCACAGCTCAAGAACCGTTTCATGGATCGGCTCCAAGTCCATCATTTTCTTGCCGAAGAGGCCGAGGAGATCGAGCTGTTCAACGGCATGCTCGACCGCGCCAAGTGCGACGAGATCCTCGACACTTTGGTCGATCCGGCCGAGGCCGCCGCCTTCTTCATCTGCGGCCCGGGTCCGATGATGGACGCCGCCGAGGAGGCGCTGAAGGGGCGCGGCGTGCCGGCCGACAGGATCCACCTCGAGCGCTTCACCGCCGACCGTCCGTCCGCGGCGCTGGAGGCGCAGATGCAGGCGCTGACCCGCGACGCGGCGGGGCTGACGATGATGGTGACGCTAGACGGCCGCAAGCGGCGGGTCGCCTTCGACGCGGGGGCGGGGAATATCCTCGATAGCGCCCGCGCCGCCGGCCTGCCAGCGCCCTTCGCCTGCAAGGCCGGGGTCTGCGCCACCTGCCGCGCCCGCATCGTCTCCGGCGAGGTCGAGATGGCCGCCCGCTACGGCCTGACCGATGAGGAAGTCGCCGCCGGCTACGTGCTGACCTGCCAGTCCGTGCCGAAGAGCGAAGGCGTCGAGCTGGATTACGATGCCTGATGAGACGTCAGTGGCTTAACCCCCGTCTTTCAAACCATTCAGCATCAAATCGACTGCCAGTTCAGCCAGCTGCTCGGGCGAGAGCGGGCCTTCCGCGTGGAACCAGGTGTGGGTCCAGTTGATCATGCCGAAGAACAACATGGTCAGCGGCAGCGCGACATTGCCGCGATCGGGCCCCAAGGCGCGCACGAGCGCCTCCACCGCCGCGATGATGCGGCGCTGCTTCGCGACCACCTCCTGGCGCCGCGCCGGCGTCAGATTGTCGAGCTCGTTGAGCAGCACCTTGTGACGGTCCTCGGCGCCGGCATAGAGGCGCATGAAGCCGAGGGTGAGCGCGCGCAGCCGGGTCTCGGCATCGCCCGATCGGGTCGCGGTTTCGGCGGCGTCGACAAGATCCTCGAGATGTGACGTCATGACGCCGTAGAGGATGTCGTCCTTCGCCGGGAAATAATGGTAGATCAGGGATTTGGATGTGCCGCACGCGCTTGCGAGATCGGCCACGGACGCACCCGCGAAGCCGCGCCGGGCATAGAGCGCGGCGGCCGCGTCGAGGATCGCTTCGCGGCGCTTGTCGTAATCGGGCGATTGCGGGCGGGCCATCGCCCTTCGTCACTCCCGTGACGCCCGCTGTAAAGCCCTTCCGCCGTGCCGGCGGCGATCAG
>JAYRLF010000464.1:0-2967 GCA_041905385.1 Allosphingosinicella sp. | reverse complement strand
CCCGCATCGACTCCCTCATCGCCGAGCGCGCTGAGGCGAAACGGGCAAAGGATTTCGCGAGAGCCGACCAGATCCGCGCCGATCTCGCCGCAGAAGGCATAGTCCTCGAGGACAGCGCCACCGGCACGACTTGGCGAAGGGCCTAATGCCTCCCCTCCCTGCACGCAGGGAGGGGATTGAGGGGTGGGTACTGGCCCAATTGGCAGTGAATCTGCGGATGCGCACCCACCCCCTAACCCCATTGGCCGGATCCAAAGGACCATCCGGGGGATGGTCCGCCGGCCAATCTGCGTGCAGGGAGGGGGAAACCGCGCCCCCAACTTGGTCGGAGAAATGTAGGAATTCCCCCGTCACTGTGCCCCGGCGCCCGCGCGCAAGCGGCGGGCGCATCGGCTCTTTGACCTGGTGAACAATATTGCAGCGTAGCCGGCCAAGCCCAAGCCGGCGGCCCGGCGGGATGACGTAGGTCCCGATCGCCGGGAAAGATCACAAAAAAATCGACGTGACCGTGCAAGTCGTGAATTTTGCGGCGAATCCGTTCAGAAACCTCGTCGGTTTCCTGACAAAGTTCACGAAAGTCACACATCCCATCGCGAATGAACTTCGCCACGCGAACCCACTCCGAACGGTCAAGCCAGTGGCATTCCGCGCCGGGCATATTAAGGGGGCCGGGTGACCGCCAGCCTCTACTCCCGCGACATCCTCCGCCTCGCCGCGTCGATCCCGCATCTCGGGCGGCTCGACCGGCCGGACGCGTGCGCGGAGAAGACCTCCACCATCTGCGGCAGCCGCGTCGTCGTCGACGTCGCGCTGGACAAGGAGGGAAGGGTTGCCGCGCTCGGCCAGGAGGTGCGCGCCTGCGCTCTCGGCCAGGCCTCGGCGTCGCTGATGGCGGCGGCGGCGGTCGGCCGCACCCTCGACGAGCTCAGCGCCGCCCGCGATGCGCTCGCCGCCTATCTCGCCGGCGCCTCGGACGACCTCGATTTCTGGCCCGGCATGGCCGTGTTCCGCGGCGCCAGATCCTATTCCGCCCGCCACGCCTCGATCCGGCTCGCCTTCGAGGCGGTCGCCGCGGCGGCCGCATCGGCCCTGGCCGCCCGCCAGGCGCGGAAGGCCGGCTGATGGAGAGCGAAGCCGCCGCGACCACCGCGCTCGTCCTTCGCGATGGCGTCATCATGCTCGGCGCGGCGATGGCCTTCGTCATGCTGTTCCGCCGGATCGGCCTCGGCGCCGTGCTCGGCTATCTGGTCGCCGGCGCCCTGATCGGCCCGGACGGGCTCGGCCTGATCAGCGCGCCTGACGAGATCCTACACGTCGCCGATTTCGGCATCGTCCTGCTGCTTTTCCTGGTCGGGCTCGAGCTCCATCCGGAGCGGCTGTGGCGGCTGAAGAAGGACATTTTCGGGCTCGGCCTGCTCCAGGTCACCCTGTGCGGCCTTGCGCTGGCCGGGCTGGTCGCCCTTTCCGGGGGCTTTTCCTGGCAGGCGGCGCTGGCGATCGGCCTGCCGCTGGCGCTCTCCTCGACCGCCCAGGTGCTGCCGAGCCTGCGCGCCGACGGCTCGATCAACACCAGCGCCGGCGAGCGCGCCTTCTCGATCCTGCTCTTCCAGGACCTGTCGATCGTCCCCCTCATCACGATCATCGCCGCGCTGTCCCGCGCGCCGGTCGATCCGTCGGCGCCACCCGGCTGGCAGCTCGGCCTCTACACGATTGGCGCGATCATCGGCCTGGTCCTCGCCGGCCGCTTCCTGATCAACCCGTTGTTCCGGCTGGTCGGGCGGATCTCCGAGCGCGAATTGTTCATCGTCGCCGGCCTGTTCATCGTCCTCGCCAGCGCCGCGGTGATGGAGGCGCTCCATCTCTCGACCGCCTTGGGCGCGTTCATCGCCGGCGTGATGCTCGCCGATTCGCCCTACCGGCACGAGCTCGAGGCCGACATCGATCCGTTCCGCTCGATCCTGCTCGGCCTGTTCTTCATCGCTGTCGGCATGATGCTCGATCTCGACGCGGTCGTGAACCGGCCCTTCTTCGTGATCGGCATGGCGATCGTGCTGATCGCGGCCAAGGCGGGGATCCTGTTCCTGCTCGCCCGCGCCTGGGGCATGGACTCGCGCAAGGCGGTCAAGCTCGGCCTGTTGCTCAGCCAGGGCGGCGAGTTCGGCTTCGTCCTGTTCGCCGCCGCCCAGGGCGCGATGCTGATCCGGCCGGAGGCGGCGAGCCTGTTCGGCGCGATCGTCACCGTTTCCATGGCCTCGACGCCCTTCCTGATGATGTTCAACGACTGGCTCGACCGCCGCAACCGCGGCGACGAGGGCGCCGATCTCGACGGCCCGGAAATGTCCGAGCCGAGCGCCGCCCTCGTCGTCGGCTATGGGCGTTTCGGCCAGACCGTCGGCCAGATGCTGATGGCCAAGGGCGTCGCCGTCACCCTGATCGACTCGAAGCCGTCGCAGATCGAGCTGTCCGGCGATTTCGGCATGAAGGTCTATTATGGCGACGGCACCCGCCTCGACCTGCTGCGCCTCGCCGGCGCCGCCGAGGTCAAGGCGATCCTGTTCTGCCTCGACGGCAAGGAGCCGAGCAGGCACCGGCTCGAGCAGGTGCTCCAGGCCTTCCCCCAGGCCGCCATCTTCGTGCGCGCCTATGATCGCCTGCACATCATCGAGATGGGCGATCAGGACATCCATTATTGCGTCCGCGAGCTGTTCGAATCGGCCGTTGCCATGGGCCGCGAGGCGCTCAAATTGTTCTGCATCGACGAGGCCGAAGTCGCCCGCGTCGAGGCCGAATATCGCCGCCGCGACCTCGTCCGCCTCGACAGCCAGGCCGCCTCCGGCGACATCCGCGCCCTGCGCGAGACCATGTTCCGCCCGGACAACCCGCTCGAGGAAGCGACCGAAGGCGAGGGTCCGGCGACGACGGCCAAGCCGGGATGAGAATCTCCCCTCCCTGCACAGGGAGGGGCTG